>DYPH01000149.1 GCA_020720045.1 Sorangium cellulosum
AACGGACGGGCCCCTGTGGAAGTGGGCCCGCCGTCTCTCGCGACGCCGCTCCCAGGGAATTCGCTGGCGGTCGCGAACGGACGGGCCCCTGTGGAAGTGGGCCCGCCGTCTCTCGCGACGCCGCTCCCAGGGAATTCGCTGGCGGTCGCGAACGGACGGGCCCCTGTCTTGTCGATGCAGATTGCACGAAAAGGGCCGGGAGGAGCGCGATGCCGTAGAGGGCGAGGGCGTACCGGTTGTTGTGGTAGTCGAGCCGATCGCTCAGGAGCTGGTGGAGCAAAAAAAATGAGGAAAGTGCGGTGGTTTCGACGGCGCGCAGGCCGAAGAACATCGCCACCGCGAGGAGGCCACGAAGCACGAGCAGCGCGATCGCGACCGGCGGCGTCGCCACGAGCGCCTCAGGGAGCACCGGGAGGTGGAAGCGCGTCGCCACGTCGACCTGGGGGACCGCGCGGAGCACGTGGTAGCCAAAGAGCGTGGCGAGCGCCGCGCGCAGCACCACAACCCGGGCGAGCCGAGTCCAGAAGGGCGCACTCATTCCGCGGGACCGATGGGGAAGCGGTCTTCGGTCAGGACGTCGGCGCGACCGTTGCGCGAGGTCGTAAGGCGGACGACAACCGCTTGTGCCGAGCGCGCCTCCCGGGCTGTGGAAGTGGGCCCGCCGTCTCTCGCGCCCCAATGGCGCGCGAGGTAACCAGCGGCTGCACGCCACCGAAATCGCTGCACTTCTGCGCCGTAGCTCGCAACCCGCCTGAGGCCGAGGCGGTTGAACTCGCGCCGGCCGACGAGCGCAGCAAACTCGTCCCCGTGGAGGGGGACTTCGAAGGTCGTTCCGTTCGGTGCAGTGTGCACAATGGCGACGCGCGGTTCGATCGTCGACGCTTCGGAAAACATGCGAAATGCAAAGGTCTCGTCGCCACGCAGCCGGACGGTCGCCACGCAGGCGAGCTGCAGCGTGAAGAACAGTATGTAGAATGCAAGTACGCCGGCCCGAGGCGTCTTGCCGGGCGGAAACAAACGCGGTTTCCGTCGTGCGGGAGATGGTTCGCACGACGGCTCGTCGCCGCCGTTGGCTTCTCCTCGGTGCGGTTCCACGGTCGATGAGTACGACGATTTGCCCGGATTGTGGGCATTTGGAGCGTTCTTCGACTAAGGTTGCGCCGTCGTGGATTCGGCCCCGCCCCCCGTCCGCTCGCCTTGGTCGAGTAAATTTCACCTGCTGGCGTTCGCGCTCGGTGCCGGCGGGGCGGTGGCGGCTGCTTCCGCGTGCGGAGCTGGGTCTCGCACCGCCCAAGGGCCGGTCGCCGATGTGCTTACGCCCCACGTCGTCCACTCCATGCCGCTCGCGAGCGCTTCCGCCGTCCCGGCGCTCCCGCCCCCGAGCGGCATTGAATTCGCGGAGAACCTGGCGCCGTTCTTTAGGCGCCTTCGCAGCCTCGACCCACAGCGCATCGGTGGGCACGCTGCCACTGCCACTGCCACTGATGACGTTCGCATTCTTCAATTTGGTGATTCACACACCGCCTCAGATACAGAAACGGTCCATCTGCGACGCAAGCTCAGTGCCCGTTTTGGCGACGGAGGGCGCGGGTTTGTAGCCCTTGGGCAGCCGTTTAAGGGCTACCTCCAAGAGGGGATCGCCCCGCAGCCAAACGTCCACCTCGACCCCGAGCGCGGTCACCTCGATCATGGCGTATTTACAGGGGACGGACGCTACGGGCTCCTCGGTATCTCCCTTGAGGGGAAGAAGAAAGGGGCCCTAGCCGCGACCCGCGTCGACGCGCCGACTTCCCGCTTCGCCGTAGGCTACTTGGAACAGCCGAAAGGCGGTAGTTTCGACGTTTATATTGACGGCGTCAAACAGGTGCATGTGCGCACCGCTTCCGACGATACACGTGTGGGATACACGGCCTCGACGGTCGTAGAAGGGGCCCACTCCGTCGAGGCTCGCCTCCTCGGTGATGGTCCGGTGCGCCTCCTCGGCCTCGAACTCGATCGCGAAGCGGTCGGCGTCTCCGTCGAAGCGCTCGGGATCAATGGCGCGCGCGCCCAGGTCGTCGACCGTTGGGACGAGGCGATCTTTGCCGATGCGCTCGCCCGGCGGCGCCCGGCGCTCCTCGTGTTGAGCTACGGGACCAACGAATCGGCCGACGAGCAGCCGGTTGAGAAGCACATGCTCGCCCTCGCCAACGCCCTCGGAAAGATCCGCCGTGCCGTCCCTGAGGCGGCGTGCCTCCTCCACGGCCCCCCCGATCGCGCCATTCTTGTCGAGCGCGTCATCAACGGGGAGGTTGTGAAAGTCTGGGAAACGGCTCCGCGGGTCATCGAGATTATTGAAGCAGAACGGGCGCTTGCCAAGGCGGCGGGGTGCGGTTTTTGGGACGCGCTCGGCGCCATCGGTGGACCCGGGACGATGGCCGCCTGGGCCGCGGCCGAAAAGCCGCTCGGTCGGGAAGACCATGTGCACTACACGTTTGAGGGGTATCGGGTTCTCGGCGAGAAATACGGCGATGATCTCCTCGCCGCCTACGATCGCTGGAAGGCCCGGGAGGCGATGCCGACTCCCGCCGCACTTCCGCGCTAGACCGGCGAGCGACAAATAAGAAAGACCGAAGTCAACTGGTCGACTTCGGTCTCTTTTCTTTCCTGGAAAGTCGTTATTCGGCAGGGCGGGAGGCAGCGTGCTCCGACGCGCTTTCCGAAGTCGAACCGCTCTCCGCCGGGATCGGCCGCGAGCGCTCAGAGCCGTACCAAAGCAGGTTCGCCCAGCCGGTCGTGATCCAGTAGTGGCTCGTGTATGGCGCGACGTGGTGCCTTGCGTGGTTCGCCGGGGAAAGAATGATTCCCCAGCGTTGCAACGTTTGAACGAATGGCGGTGCCACGTCCATGTGGGCCCACTTGTGGATTTGACTCGTGATCGCGATGAGGATCGCCCAGGCGACGAAAAAGGGGCATGCAGCCAACCGAAGGCCGCCGCCGGCGAGGCACCAGATCCCGCCAAGCCACAACGGAATCGTAAGGCCGATGTTGTGGCCGTTCGTCTCGATGAAGTCGTGCTCGAGCATCTTCTTCGGAAGGCGGTGATGCTCGCGGAACGTCCGGATCGCGAGGCCGCCGAGCACCGGCGTATCCTCGGAGCCGAATGTGTCAAAAAGCCAGTGAATAAAGCCGGATACGACGTCAGCGGCGAGGGCGCCCCCCGGCAGGCCGAGCGCGACGACGACAAGACCGCTTGCGGAGAGGGACCCCCACGCCGCGTGACTCGCCCGGTAGGCGAAGACGCCTGCAAGGCCGACCGCAACCGCGATTACCGACAACTCGTAGGCGCGATGCGCCTTGGTGTAGCCACGGTTCTCCACAGTCGCAAACTACGACGCACCGCCTACCCGGTTGCAACCCTTTCCGCACTTCGCGTCGATCTTGGGGGCGACGCGCGGCGAACTCAAATTGCACACAGTGCCCTTAACGGGGCGGCTCTTGGGGGGTGAGCGCGGGTGGTAGCTTCGGGGCCGTCGGATGCTTCGCCTGCCAGGCTTCGTAGCCGGCGAGGAGGCTCTTGTGGAGGAGGTCGCCGATGACTTCGGCGCCGGCCGGCGTCGGGTGGGTGAAGTCGCCCGAGCCGAGCGCCGGGCGCGCACGGACCCACTTCGCCATGCTCCCTTCGCCCCCCATCGCCTGGAAAGTATTCCAGAAGGCGCAGCCGTGCGCCTTGGCCACGCGCGCCTGGGCGTCGACGAGCTTCGGAATGACCTTCTTGGTGCGTAGGCCGTCGGTCCCCCCTTTTTCCGCGCGATCGAGGGGCGCAGCAACGAGGCACGCAGCATTCGGCGCGGCGGCGCGGGCGCGATCGAGGACCTCCCCGAGCACTTCCTCGTAATCTTTGGCGACAGAGCCCTCCTCGCTTTCGTTGGTTCCATACTGGAAAACCACGAGAGCCGGGTCGCGAAGTGCCATTTGTTCTTTCCAATGATCGGCGTCGATCCCCTTGAGCAAACGGACGCGTGCGCCGTTCGCGCCGAGGGCGTCGTAGGTCACTCCCGGACCATCCCCTTCAAGGACGACGCCATAAAGGCGGTCCTCGCCATTCCCAAAGGCGCGAACGCTGAGCTTCGCCCCATTTTCGAGCGGTGTCGTGACAGATACGCTCTTCTTACGCGAGACTTTCGCAGGACCCTTCGTCGAAAACCGAACAACTTCCGGCTTTGAACCCGGAATCTTGGTTGCCGACTCCACGGAGAGCTCAACGTCTCCGCCTTGGGGATGCTCCAGGTAAAAAAGTTCGAATTTGCTTACTTTTCGCCCGTAATCTCCTTTGGTGGTCGTCGCAAAAAAAGCGTTGGCTCCAGCCCCCTTAAACACTACTCCGCCAAGGCCGTAGAGGCCATCACCGGCAAAGGGGCCGGTAATTCGGCTCGACGTCCAACCGCTGCTCGCACCGTGATCGACGTCGTTGTGGAAGTACCACTCCCAGGGATTTGCGATCAAAATGAAGCCGTGGCCGGCGTCGCCGAAGTCCTTCTGGAGCTTGCGCCGCATCGTGCCGGAGATGAAATCGCTCGTGATGACCGAATCCCCATAGTGGAGGACGCGCGTAACCGCCCCCGGCTCTTTGCCGACCGTCTTTGCGAGGCGCGCATAGAAGGCGTCCATCGATGCCGGGTTTTCAATAGCAATAGATCCGCGCGTCTTTGCGAGCAGTTCCGGATCGACCTCGACCTCTTTGCCGTCGGTCGGGAGCGCATTCGTGATCGTCCCGGTATTTTCGCTCGCCTTCAGCGTGATCTCGCCGGTGGAGGAAGGGGCAGGGATCGCCGCATTCGCTTCGACCGGCTCCTGTTCCACGTCATCTTCCGTCCCCGGAATGCGAGCGACTTGGAATCTTTCGAGCTTTGGCGATGCGTACGGGATCGCGAGGAGCGCAAGCGCCGAAAAGACGGCGAGCGGCGTCTTCCCGAGGAGCGGGTGGTTCCCCCGCGCGGCGGCTGCAGAAATCGCTAGCGGTGGGGGGGGAGGAGGGGCATCGGCACGCGCCATGGGAATCGACCTCCGCTAGCACACACGGCTCGGCGTTCGATCCGCTGGCGAACGCGCAGTTTGAGCGGAGCGCGCGATTTCCGATCCCCGCCCGGTTCTGCTGTGCGTATACTGAAGGGATGCGCCGACCGCTCTTCGCTCTCACTGGGGCTCTCGCCACGTTCTCCCTTCTGCATGCATGCTCCACCGCTGCTACGCCGGCGGGAAGCGTGCAAGATGCATCGATTGCCGACGCCCCCGTTGCGTTGGAGGACGCCGCCAGCGATGCCGCGCCCCCGGTTCCGGCGAATGAAAATGGGCGCCGCGACGGCGATGAAACCGACGTCGACTGCGGTGGAACCAGCGGAAAAACGTGTGTGGTTGGGCAGGCTTGTGCGGGAGGTGCCGACTGCGCATCGGCCTCGTGCATCTCCGGTGCATGTCGATCGCCGTCGGCAAGCGACGGCGCCAAGAACGGCGATGAGACCGACATCGACTGCGGCGGCGCGATCGCCGCGCGATGCACGACGGGGCGGCACTGCGCGGTAGCCACCGACTGCAAGGCGAAGGTCTGCGAGGCCGGGACGTGCCTGCCGCCGAAGGCGACCGACGGTATCCGAAACGGAGATGAGAGCGACGTCGACTGTGGCGGCTTCTCGGCCCCCGCCTGCGTCGCCGGGAAGATCTGCGCAAGCGGCGCCGATTGCGCCAGTTTCCTGTGCGATCCCAACTTCTTGTGTACCGCCGCCTCGCTGAACGACGGTGTGAAGAATGGCACCGAGACGGGCGTCGACTGCGGCGGCGGCAACGGGGCCCCGCTTTGCGGAGCCGGCGGCGGGTGCGGCGCAGGTGCCGACTGCACGAGCGGCGTTTGTTTGCAGAATCGCTGCGGCGAAGCGACGAACAACGACGGCGTACAGAATGGGTCAGAAACCGATATTGATTGTGGCGGTCAATCGGGCAAGGGCTGCGGGGCCGGAAAGACCTGCGAAAAGGCTGTGGACTGCACGGATCTCGTCTGCACTGCGCTCAAGTGCGTGGCTGGGACTGGGGCGGACGGTGTGAAGAACCGCGACGAGACCGACGTCGACTGCGGCGGCGCAAACGCCCCGAAATGCGCGACGGCGAAGCTCTGTGTCGCCGACGCCGACTGCGCCTCAGCGACCTGTGGCGAAGCAGGACTCGACGGAAAGCGCCTCTGCGCCGAACGGCCGAGCTGCCGCGGCTACTACGGCGGGCGCACCTGCGGCACCGGAGAAGTCGGCGAGCCGAACTCCCACGAAGATTGCTGCAAGAGCTATTCGGTTCCGGGAATCACTCGTGTCGTCAATGGGCAGAACCAGCAGGCCTACCTCAACAAATACGAGATTACCGCCGGCCGTATTCGTAGCTGGGTTAACGCGATCACTGCGGCGAACAACGGCAAGCCGGACATCCGCGCTTGGGTCGTCGCCCACCCGGTCGCCCAGCTCAGCGCCGCCCAGCTCGACATGCTCCCGAGCGACTACTGGAACCCGGCCAACTTTACCTACGGCGGAAACGTAAAGAACTTCGGACTTTATCCGAACCTCGGGCCTGAACTCTACGCGACGGCTCGCATCGCCGGCTCCTCCGGCTGTTATCTCGGCACGAAGGAGGCGCGCGGTTACGGCCACCCGAACTACTACTGGCCCGACCCGGTCCAGGTTGGTCAGCTCGGCGAGGCGCCGCGTGCGTTCACGCGCGAGCAGCTCGACGTGAAGGCGATGAACTGCATGACGCCGGTGATGTTTGCCGCGTTCTGCGCCTGGGACGGCGGCGAAATGATGTCGACCCCCGCCTGGAACGCTGCTTGGGGCAACCAGGTATGGCCCTGGGGCGCTGCGCCGTCTGGCTACGATCATGCTGCGAAAATCATGAACTACAACCCGTGGGGGACGAACTTCGTCACGAATCCCCCCTTCCGCTACGCGTTCCCCTTCCCGGGCGACACCACGCAGACCGACCAGTCTTTTGCGATCGCGGCGCCGGGGCGCTTCTCCGGCGACGTCGCCAGCGTTTCGCGGGCCGGTCTCATGGCCAACGCGACCGATTCCTGGATGGATATGGGGGGCAACCACCTCGAATGGGGGGCGGCCGGCAACGGTGTTTTCAGCGGCTGGGCCGGTAACTCCTGGGAAGGGCACGCCTACAGCGGCTACGCGAATCACGGGATGGCCTTTGGTCTCGACGCCGGCGACAAGTACGGCAAGGGGACGACGCGCTGCATGTACTGGAAATAAAAGCGTATAATGATGCTTGCGGGGCGTCGGGCTGCCCACCGATTGGGCGGTAGCCCGCGCCCCCAATTTCGTGTATCGCTCGCGCGCCCATGCTGTTCAACAGCGCCGTCTACGCCCTCTTCCTGGCCGTCGCTTACGCCGGCTTTTGGTCGCTCCGCGCCCACAAGGGGGCCCGATCGCTGTTCCTGCTCGCGGCGAGCTACTTCTTTTACTTTTTCGGCACCTACGACACCGCCACCCACCAGCAGGTACCGCTCGGCGCCGTCGGTTGGAGCTTCCTCTGCCTTGGGATCATCTTCATCGGTTCATCGCTCGATTTCGCGATTGGGCGGGTCCTGGCGAAGACGGAAGATCCGCGGAAACGGAAGGCACTGCTCCTCGTTTCCGTCGTTTATTATCTCGGCGTTCTCGCGATCTTTAAATACTACGATTTCTTCGTAGACTCGTTCGTCGGTGTCGCCGCCCTCGGTGGCGTCGCCGTCAAAGCGCATCACCTGCGCCTCGTGCTCCCCTTCGGCATCTCGTTCTTCACGTTCGAGACGATGAGCTACACGATCGACGTCTATCGGAAGGAGATCGAGCCGGCCAAGAACTACCTGGATTACTTGTTGTTTGTGGCCTTCTTCCCCCATCTCGTGGCCGGCCCCATCGTGCGCCCCCACTGGATGTTGCCTCAGCTTCAGGCCGATCCGAACCTCGATGCCGGCCTGCGCGCCGACGGCATGTTCTTGATCGTCAGAGGGCTCACGAAGAAGGTCCTTGTTGGCGACTATCTCAAACAGAATTTGGTCGACCGAGTCTTCGACAACCCCGAGCGTTACACGTCCTTTGAGACGCTGGTCGCCGTCGTCGCCTATGCGCTCCAAATCTATGCCGATTTTTCCGGCTATACAGACGTCGCTCTTGGGAGCGCCCAGCTCTTCGGCTATCGGCTCAATCCGAACTTCAATCGCCCGTACCTGGCCGAGAACCTCCAAGAGTTCTGGCACCGCTGGCACATTTCTCTTTCGAGCTGGCTCCGCGATTATCTGTACATTCTCCTCGGCGGATCGCGTGGCAGCTCCTGGGCGACCTATCGCAACTTGATGATCACGATGCTCCTTGGTGGCCTCTGGCACGGCGCCAACTGGAACTACGTGATCTGGGGCTTTCTCCATGGCCTCGCCCTCGGTGGGACCCGCGCGTTCCAGCGCAAATTCCCTCCAAAAACTGGTGAAGCGGCGGCAACGCCGGCGGCCCGCGGAATGCGTGTACTCACCACGGGATTGACGTTTGCCTACGTCTGCTTCGCGTGGATCTTCTTCCGTGCCGGCGAGTACAAGGACGCCCCCTTCCAACACGCGTGGCTCGTACTCACGCGGGTTTGTGCATTTGTTCCGGGGACTGAGCACCTCACGCTCCGGATCTTTGCGATCGTCGCCCTTGGTCTCGGGATGCATTTCTTCCCGCTCCGCTTCGTCGAGCGCCTAAAGGTCGCGTTCCGGGAGAGTCCCGCCGTCGTCCAGGGGATCGCCCTCGCCGCCGCCGCCTACGCCCTCCACTTTGCCGGCACGGCCAAATCGGAGCCGTTCATTTATGGCCAGTTCTGAGGCACTCCCCACCACCGAGCGCGCCGCGCTTGCGGCCTACCCAGCGGCGGTCCTCGCCCTCGCGCTCACCGCGCAATTCTCCTGGGTTGCGATCCATAGCCTCTGGATTGATGGCCCGCTCTTGGCGGTCGCTGCCGCCGCTGCCGTCGGTGTATCCTGCATCGTTCGAGGCACCGCGCGTCCGTTGCAGGTTGCACGTATCGTCGCCGGCGTTCTTTTCGCACTTGGCACCGCCGTCTCGCTCCTGCTCGTCAGCGCGATGGGGGCGCTCTACGGCGCGTACGGCGCCTTCGGGAAGGCGGGGGCGGCACTTGGGGCGGTGCTTCTCGGGGCATTGATTCCACTTCTTCTTGTGTTTCCATGGCTTTGGGGGCGTGCGATCTCCCGTCGGCTCTCGTGAAACGACGCACGCTTGCCGCAGCGCTCGGCGCGCTTGTCGCCTGCTTTTTCGCCGCGGCCCACCGTGCGTCACCGAAGCATGTTCCCCTCGATGCCGGCGGCAACGACGCCCTCCACATTGCTACGAAGTGGGAGCGCCGCCTCGGCAACAGCGATGGCCCGGCGCCGAAGGAGCGGCACGCGTTCGTACAGCGCGGCGATGCGGTGGCGTTTTGCGGCGGAGACCGCTTTTGCAGCGTGGAGACGGTGGTCGCGGCCGCTCCCCACGCTTTTTCGAGCGCGACGACGCTCCCGGCGCTTCCGCTCTTCCTTGTCGTCCCTGGGCGCGACGGGTTTCGCCTTCGCCTGCGTGGAAAAGAGGCGTGGGTCACCCCTGGTGAGCTCCTCGCGATGCAGGCCTATGATCGCGGAAAAACGCCATTTTCTGCGATGGGGCCCGGCGCCGAGGCCGGCATCGACGAAGCGCTCGTGCTCGCGCGCCTCTCCAGCACCCTGGGCGAGTCGGCGGGGACGATTCGTGACGAAGCCGTCGTCCAGCGGGTCCGTTTCGAAACGCCTCCCCATCCGCTGTTCCCGGCGACCGGCGGTTTCTCGGATCTTCTGGCTGCATTTGCACGAAATCCGCCCAAGAGAGAGGCGCCTCGACCGCAAGTGCGCATGGTCCGCGAGGCCGTCGCACGGGCCGCCGGCTACCTCGAACGTCACCTCCATATCGACGGCCGCTTCGACTATTTGCTGCAGGGTACAACAGCCCTCCCGAAGCCCGGCTACCTGTGGGCACGCCACGCTGGCACTGTATTTTTCCTCGCCCAAGCGGCAGGGGTTACCAAGAGCATCGGAACGACCTTCGCCGCTCAGAACGCGCTTCGCGGCATGGCGGTGAGCGCGGTGCGCGATTGCGGCACCACGAAATGCATCGCCGCCGAGGAGGAGAACGTCGTCGGCGTCGGCGCGACGGCGCTCGCGGTGATCGCGCTCGCCGAGTTTGAGCTTCGAAAGCTACCCGGGGCTGATCCGGAACTTCGGAAGCAACTTCTCAAGTTTCTGCTCGCCCAGCGCCTTCCGAACGGCACCGTCGCCCACCAGTATGATCGCGATGCGCGCGCGGTGATCCCGTCGAAATTGCCCTACTACGACGGCGAGGTCGCCCTCGCGTTTGCGCGGAGCTTCAGCATTGACGGCGATCCCGCTCTTCGCGACGCCGCCCGCACACTCCTCGAAAATACTGTGCATGATGCACCCAAAGGCTACGCCGGCTACCTCTATCCCGGCGAAGAGCACTGGACCTGCCAAGCGCTCGATGCCCTCTGGAACGCCTCCCCCTCCGAGGCGGCCTTCGCGCGCTGCGTCGCCTGGCATCGAATCCAAGGGGCCCAGCAGTTTATCCAGGGAGATTCAGTGTTTGTCGAGCCCGATGGCGCCTTTGGGCCGACGTCGATCGCCCTTCCGCGGGTGACCCCCGCCGCGAGCCGCAGTGAAGCCGCAGGGGCGACCCTCGCCGTCGCACTTCGGCGAGACACCCCCGCCGAGACCCGAGACTTCCTACGGGCCCAGCTCGACGCCGCTGTGCTTTTTCTGCTCCGCGAGCAGCTCCCCGGCCGCCACGGCGCCTACCTCGCCGATCCCGATGCCGTAGACGGCGGCTTCCCGGCGAGCCCCGTCGACCTCCGCGTGCAAATTGATTACGTGCAACATGCAGGTTCTTGCCTCGTGCGCTGGCTTGAGGTCTCCCCCTAGGCGTAGTCGGTTTGCGTATTGGAAAGCGTCCGCTAGGCTCAAGGTCAGTGCCGAGAAAAACTACCCCCTCCTTCGCCGAAAAAACCTCCATTGCTCGCTCCGCGTCCCCGGCTTCCCCGGCGGCCGGAAAAGGGGAGGAGGACCGCAGTAGCGGGACGAGGCTTCGAGAGTTCCCGGAAGAAAATCGGCAAGGTCGAGTGCTTCGAGCGCCGTCGTTCGACGCGGGGGCGAACCTCGCGACGATCGACCTCAAACAGGCTCTTGCGCTGCTCGACGCCGCAAAAGGGGATGAAATGCTCGCTGCATTTTCCCTCGCCGCTGCAAGAAATCGACGCGCGGGAGATGTCGATGATTCCCCCGATGAAGTGGAAGTTCACCACGCGCTCGCCGCCCTCCGGAAGGCGCGCGGACTCTTGCGGCCGAGCTTTGATCACGTCTGCTCGCAGCTTCGCCAAGGAAAGTAGTATTTTTCGAAGGGCGCAGTAGAACGCGGCACCTATGACCCGCTTCGCGCTCCGTCGCTGTATCGGTTTCGCCGTCCCCGCGGTCCTCGCGCTTTCTGCGTGCAAAGAGGAGCCGAAAAAGCCGGAGCCGACGCCGCCCGCCGCCGTCTCGACGGTTGCTACAAAGCAGGAAGCTCCGAAGCCGCTTAACGCACCTACGCTCCTTCTCAGCGAGGACGGGCTCCTCATCAATGGGGAAAAAGTCGAACCGGCCGCCGACAAGATCGTTGCAGCGCTCAAGGAACGCCCGAAAATCGTGGGTGAAAGCGTAAAGGTGACGATCCTTCGCCCGACGAAAATGCCGAAGGTGGATGGCTTTTTTACCGCATTGAGGCGCCTCGGAGCGACCGCGGTCGTTGTCGGCACCCAAGGGCGTGATGGAAAAGATGCAAGTTACACGTTTGGCCTCGCGGCGAACGCGCCCGCTTGCAGTCCCGTCGCCCACATCTCGAAGGAGATGATCATCTCCGTCTGGCCGCTCGGCGGTGGGAGCACGAAGAAGCTGTCGAAGGGGATGGCAGGCCCCGACATCACCCAGGGGTCGGATGCGATCGCCGCACAAGCGGGCCACTGCGAGGGGGCCGTTGCCGTCGTTTCTGGAGAAGATCCAGTGACTTTCGGCCTCGTGTTCGACCTTGCGCGTGCGGCTACGGCGGCCGAATTGAAGGGGCACCCGGCGGCGGCGCAGCTTCTTGGGAAGGTCCCGGCGGCCGGTCGAAAAGTCAGCTACGGCGACTGATTTTCTCTGTTGACACCGGGGCCGATTTCACGCAGATTGCGCCCCATCGACGGCGGCGATTCGTTGCTTCCGAAGATACCGAGTGTCTCGGGCTAGTAGCTCAGCTGGGAGAGCGCCGCGTTCGCAATGCGGAGGTCAGGGGTTCGATCCCCCTCTGGTCCACCCCGAATCCAAAGACCCTTCTCGTTTGAGAAGGGTCTTTCCGTTTTTGTCCCAGGAACGTGGCTTCCCGCAGAATTGGTCGAAGCGGCGTCGCGAGAGATGGCGGGCCCACGTCGGGCCCGTCCGTTCGCGACCGCCGGCGAAATTGGTGGAAGCGGCGTCGCGAGAGACGTCGGGCCCGTCCGTTCGCGACCGCCGGCGAAATTGGTGGAAGCGGCGTCGCGAGAGACGTCGGGCCCACGTCGGGCCCGTCCGTTCGCGACCGCCGGCGAAATTGGTGGAAGCGGCGTCGCG
>DYPH01000031.1 GCA_020720045.1 Sorangium cellulosum
TCAGAAGTTGGATCCGCCGTCAACGCGGCGGATCGATGCAACCCACGGGCGGTCGAGCCGCCGAGGCGGCTCGCAAGCGGGTCGACCTCGGCCGCCAGGAGACGGAAGCGGCGCGGACCCTCGAAGCGGCCGAGCGGCGCCGCTTTTCCCTGGGCGATGGGACGATCCTCTTCGTAAATATTCGTGAACAAGCGACCTTCGACGCCGCCGTCAAGGAGGTCGAAACGCTTGCAGAGCACCACAAAGCGCGAGCGGCGTTTCGGGCGGCCTGCGGGAACTAAAGCCTGGCAGCGGGGCGGAACGGGCGTTTTTTTGGTCCATCGGCGAAAGTTCGGTACGATGCGCGGCCGATGAAACGCCCGTCCATGCTCGCCCTCCCCCTCTCTGGCCTCCTCGCAGGACTCGTCGCGTGTGGGGGCGGCGAAGCGAAGCCGCCGGTGACCAAGCCGGTCGTCGATACGCCGAAGCCGATCGCGATCGACACGTCTGCGGTCGCCGCCCCGGCGGGCCTCGCCGCTGAAGGCCACGCCACCTCTGCCAAGGCGTTTTTTGACGTCGCTCGCGACTGGTTCAACGCCCCGGTTCCGGGCGGCGACAAGCTCTCGCGCGACTTCGTCGGCGCCGACGTCGGTGACCTCCTCGACCCGTCGGCCCCCGTCGACTTTGCCGTTCAGATGGATGAAGGTCAGCTCGTCCCCGCGTATGCTTTTGGTTCGACCGTCAAAGCCGGGATCGACGTAAAGGCTGCATTCGCCAAGGGATTTGCGGCGAAAGCCGGTGAGAATGGCTCGACTCTCTTCGAGAAGAAGGTCGACGCCGCCGACGACGAAGGGGACGACATCGTCCGTTCGTCCCGCGTCTGCCTCGCTTGGCAGGCGGCGCTGACCGACCGCACGCGCCTCGTTTGTGGCTCCCCGGCGGGCGTCAAGGCGCTCTCCGCCTACATCGTGAGGACCCTGCCGACGAAGGCGTACGCGTCTGACCTCCACATCGACGTCTTTGTGAACCACATCCAGAAGCCGTTGAAGATGGGGCTCAACCTCGCGAAGGGGCAGCTCCCGCCCGGCCTCGGCGACGGCCTCGGTGACGTCGGCCAGCTCCTCGGCGACGTTGGGAAGCTCTCGATCGACGGCAAAATTAATGGAGATCGCATCGACGGCGGCCTCCACCTCACGTTCACCAGCGCAGAAAGCAAGGCCGGGAAGGCCTTCGTCGAGAGCCAGGCGCGCACCGCCCCGGCACCGGCCGCCTTCTACAAGCTGCCCGTCGATGTCGATGCCGCGTTCTACACGCAGGGCATGGGCGGCGACGGAGCCATGCTCGATCAGCTCTTCAGCAAGCGGCCGGGCATCAGCGACCTCTTCAAGGGGAAGGTCAAAGACCTGCTCAAGAAGCCGGTCGTCCTCGGCCATGGTGTCGACCTCGTCGCCGCCAAAGCAGCCGTCGATGCCGTCGCCGCGGAGAAGGACGAAGTCAAGAAGATCACCGCGCAGGCGAAGGCCCAGTCGGCGTTTGACGGCTACTTTGCGGTTCGCTTCGAAGAGAAGTCGGACACCGTAAAGGCCCTCGTCGACGAGGCGAACAAAGTCTCCGAAGACGAGCGCAAAGCCCACGAAAAGGCCGACGCAGCGAAGGCGAAGGAAGCCAAGGACGCGTCGCGCCCCGTCCGCCCGATGATCGTCGAAAAGACGACCACCTCGCCGGAAACGTTCGGGCTCCCCAAGGGGACGGTCCACTACATCCGCACGACGACGGTCACGACGGTTGGCGCGCCGGGCCGGGTGGAAGACGCGCCGGCGAAGGGGCAGAAATCGCCGCCGAAGCCCGTTTCGAAGCCGCCGGTCAAGGTGACCACCGAGAAGCACGTGTTCCTCGTTCCGGACGGCGCTGCGACCTGGGCCTACGTCGGCGCAGATCCCAAGGGGCTCTCGGAGACGGCGAAGAAGGTCGTCGGGGCCGACAAGCCGCTCGCCGCTCGCGCAGGCCTCGATGTGATCACCAAAGGTGTTGCAAATTCAGGTGGTTTCGTGACGCCGAAGTTCTTTGCCGTCGTCGATTCGGTCGGCCCGCGCCACGTCTACTCCCAGAAGGGAGTGACCGCGGAAGCGATCGCCCGCGTCAGCCGCCCGATCGCCGACACGCCGATCCCGGTCGCCGTCCGCGCGACGAAGCCGGAAGCCGACGCGCCGAAGGGCGTCTACGAACTCGTCATGCAGCTGCCGAAGGCGGCCGTCGACGCCCTCGTCCGCAAGCCCTGATCGTCTCGGCGCAGCCACGCCGACGAGCGCCGCACCCCGTTTTCGGGCTGCGGCGCTCTTTTTTTTTCGACGATCGCCCGACAAAGCCGCGGTAGCCTCCCGCGTCCATGCGCGCCCTCCGAACGATCTCCGCCGCCCCCCTTGTCACGATCCTCCTCGCCTGCGGCCATACCCCGCCGAAAGATCCTAGCGACGGAAAGGCGGAGGTGGACGTCACGGCAAAGCACGTCACCACGGAGCCGACGAACGCGAAGGTCGAAATGCCTCATCTTTACGGCTACGTCCGCTTCGACCACCCCCGGAAGAGCATCGCCCAGGTTGCCGGCTCCCTCGCGCTCCCGATCGGACCGACCCCCGCCCAGATCGTCGCGCGCGCCCTCGATGCGGAAGAGCGCCTCGCCGACCTGATCGACTTCGATGCACCGATGGAAGGGTTCCTCCTCCCCTTGGAACGGAAGGACGAGAAGGAAAGCGCTGCAGCGATCTCGTCGGTCGGCGTCACTTCCTTTGAGGAGGCCCGCACCGCGATGGAGCACGGCGGCAAGAAGCTCGTTGCCGATGCATCTGGCCTTTTTCATGTTGAAAAAGAAGCAAAAACAGACAGTTCTGAGGACGAAGACTGGGCACGAACGTGCTGGCTCGCGCCGGCTCGTGCCCCGCGTGGTGCTCGGCTCTTTTGCGGACGTGCGTCCGACCTCGAAGTCCTTGCGAGCACCGTCGCAAGCGCCCCCGACCATCCGTCGGCCGCCGACTTCCATGGCGAAGTCTATGGGAACTCCTTCCAAGGGGTCTACCGGGCGCTGGTGGCGAAGAATGCCCGCTACGACCGCCAAATGGACGAAGGGGAAAAAGCTTTTCTTGCGGAAGTTCAGGCTCTTGGTGGGGATTTGGAGCGGCTTGATGTCGACATCACCGCCGATGCATCCGGCTACCGCGGCGTGATGACGGCGCGCGTCGCAGCGGCGAAAGGGGCGCTGGCAAAGACCTTCACCCACGTCGACAAAGTGGCGCTGCCGCCGGCAGTATTCCGCGCATTCCCGAAGGAAGCCTCCGTCGCCGCCTACTGGCAGGGGAACGCGGCCGACGACCTCCTCGGCCCGAAACAGGGCGTCCTCGCGACCTTTCGGAAAGCAGTCAAAGAAGACCCGCTCCCGCCCGACCTCGAAAAGGCGTCGGCCGATGCGATCTCCTCGATTTTTGGGATGTCGGCGCGCCCGACGGCGCTCGCGTTTGGGGCCGACGGCAAAATTCTATACACGGCCCTCGCGAAGCTTGATGCGGTAAAAACCGACAAGGACCGCGACAGCGCGGTGGGCGACTTGGCGAACGCGTTCTGGTTTGAAGCCTGGAATGGGGAGGTGCCCGCAGTCACCCTTGCCGCCGCGAATGCCTTCCGGGACGTCGCGAAGAACTCGGCGAAAAAACACGCTAAAGACGAGTACCGCCAAGAAGTGAAGGACCTGACCATCAAGGCAGGCGAGCTGCCGAAGGAGGCAATTGCCTTCCAAATGGTCAGTATCTACCCGTCGTACGCGGCGCCGGTCCGCGGAAAAGGGCCTGCGAAGCCGGCGCCGACTCGCGAGGAAAAGCCGGTGATTCTTCTCGTGCCGGCATTTGGCGGGACGGCGATGATCGTGACCAAGACGCTCCCAAGCGCGGTAGCCCGCGCCAAGGAACTCCTTGCGCCGAAGGCGGGCAGCACCCTGGCCGATCGGAGCGACCTCGCCACCGTCTTGGCGACACCGACGCTCGCCTCCGGGTTTTTCACCCCGAACCTCGGCATCGTCGCTGCCAGCGAACGGATGCGGTGGGCGCCCCCCGGTACGGCCGGATCGCTTCGTACGAAGGTCAACCAGCCCGATTTCCAGATCCCGACCGTCTTCACGGTGCTGCCGTCCCCGTCGCGAGGGGATGGCGCGAAGGCGGGCATCGTCGAGTTCCGGGGCGTCATGAGCCAGAAGGTGGTCGACGCGTTCACCGGCCTGTTCTGAGAGAAAGTTGGCCGTTGTGCGGGGGCGTAGGTAGTTGTCCTACATGTTCGCACAGCGGCGCCTCGCCCCGTTTCTCGCAGCGTCTCTCGCCCTTTCGGTGCCGGTCCTCGTGCCGGCGGTCGCGCAGGCGATGGAGGCTCACGAGAGCGGACGGAGCGTCGATGCCGTGGTTGCTGCCGACGGACACGCGACCTTTACGGAGACCATCGCGCTCGACGTCGTCTACGGCCCCGTCGAGCGCTTGACCTTTGCTGGCGCCCCCGACGCGACCCCGACCATCCACGTCGAGCGTGTTCTCCCGTCTGGGGAAGCGACTTCGGCGCCGTCTCTGGCGGCGGCGCCGGCGGCCGAAATCGCGCGCACCGTCGGGCGCGACGGAGAGCCGCGCTTTGTCGCTAAATTTCCAAAAAAATCAGGCTTGAGCCGCGGGAACTACCGCCTCGCAATCTCCTGGACCGTCGACCTCTCCCACCTCGTCCATCGCAACGGCGGGCGGACGGCGCTCAGCCTTTCCGGCCTCGTCCATGAGCAGTCGGTCGACGACGCCCACTTCACCGTCCACACGCCCGACTTCGGCGCACCTTCTGTTGGAAATACCGAGGGGTTCGCCGCGAAGGTGACCGTCGAACGCGAAGGGGCCGGCTACAAGCTCGAGCTCGGTCGGGCCCACATTTCCCGCGGCGAGCGCTTCTCGGCGCCGCTCGTCTTCGGCGCGGGGGCCTTTCCCGGCGTCGCGAGGACGCCCGACGGCGCCAAAGAGGAGTCCGAAGCGACCCCCGCGGAGCCGAGCGAAAGCCCGACGATCGCGGCGGAGGTCGCCACCCGCCCCTTCGCTGCGTCGCCTTCGGTACCGCGGGGAGCGCTCCCGTTTGCTGTCGCGCTCCCGCTTGCGTTCGCCGCACTGCTTGTCGCAAAAATGCGCACGTTTTCAGCAGTTTCTGCGGTGAACGTCGCTGCGCGCTGGCTCGTCGTCGGTGCGGCCTTCGGCGGTGCGGCCTTCGCCGCAGCGATCTTCGCCTTCATCGAGGAACGGGACGCGATCGCCGCATTGCTGCTCGGCAGCGCGCTGGCGCCCCTCGCCTTGTGCACACGTTTCTTGAAAAAGAAGGTCTCGCGCGTTCGCGGCGCCGGCGAGTGGCTCGCCGTCGTCGATGCTGAGGTCATGACCGCCCCGCGCGCCTGGGAGCCGAATTCGCCGCTCGTCCGCGCCCTCTCCGTCGTCACGGTGCTCGCCGCGATCGGCCTCGCCGGGACGCTCTTTGTGCGGGACGCCCGCCTGGCCGCCGCCGTCGTCTCCTTCGCGACCCCGTTTCTGGTCGCCCTTCGCAGCTTCGGCCGCGATCGCGTCGCACCGAGGGAACGACACGTGGAAATCCTTGCAGAAGCTCGCAAAAAAGTCGCGAGCGCTGCTGGGCCGCTCTCCGTTCGCGCGACGCTCCTTGCCCGGTATCCGCTCGGTTCTGAGGCCTGGGACGACCTCCGCCTCCTGGTGACCGCGAAAGACACGCTCCCCGGTCTCCGGAGCATCGAGGCAGGCCTCCTCCGCGACGAAGCGGACGAAGCGGTGCCGCTCGCCGAAGTCCATGTGCGTGTATTTGCAGGCTCTGAAGCCCACGAACGCCTCCTCGCCCGGTACGGCGCTGCCGGCTTCGCCCCTGGACGCATCCCCGAGGAGCGCGTTCTCCGACTGCGCGCCGGTCGCCCCGGTGCCGACGCCCTCGCCGAAACCCTCGCGACGGTTGCCCGTGCCCTCGTCGAACGCCGCGAACGCCGTCCCGTCACCGCCTCGGTCGCCGCGCCGTCCACCGAGCGCCGTCGCCCGCGCGCAATCCTGCGACGGACCGCCGCTTCGCGCGGCGACAGCCTCCCCGCCGCCGCCGCGATCGGGTAAGGGTCGTCTTGCGATGCGCACTGCACGGATCGGCGCCGGAAGGTCCGCCACGCAACTCTCCCATCTTCAGGCCCTCGCCGTGTACGCGGAAGGGCGCCTGGCGGGGCGTCGTGTGCTTATTGTCGGCGACGCAACGTCTGGAATCCCTTCGCAAATCGAGCAGCTTGGTGCGCGTCTCGTGCACGTCTATGATCCGGTCCCCGCACGCGCCGAAGCGTTCGCTGCCCGCTACGCAGACGACCCCCGTCGTGCGAAGGTCGTCGTTGCCCGCCCCCTCCCGAGCGTCGACTTCGAGGTCCGTGCCGGCGCGTTTGACGTCGCGTTCGTCCCCGCCATCGACGAACTGCCGGACGCCGGTGCCTGGCTCGCGCGTGTCCGTCGCGTCGTTGCCGACGATGGGCTCGCCTTCGTCGCAGCGCGCGCCGAAGGCGACACGGTCTTCCGGGATCTGTTCGATCTCGTGGGCCTCCAATTCGAAGAAGTTCGGATGTTTGGGACGCTCCCCTTCCGCGGAGTGACCTTCGCCGAGCTCGGGGATCGGGACGGCGGGCAAATCTCTGTCGACGCCCAACTTGCCGGTGACAGCGCCCCGCACCTCTATGTCGCTGTCGGTTCCAAGCGACCGGTACGCCTCGAAACCTACGCGATCATTGCGGTTCCGCCGCTTGCCGCCGCCCAGGAGACGGCCGCAAGCGACGCCCTCCACGCCCGCGAGGCGCAGATTCTCGCCCTGGAAGCGCGCGTGAAGGAACTCCTGGGGGCGCCGGCCACTGTCCCGCCGAGCCTCCCGTCGGCCCCCGAAGCCGCCGAGGCGCCGGTGCTCGATGCCGCGCCGCCGGCGACGCCAAGCCCGTCGAAAGACGAAGAAGTCCTTCGCGTTGAGCCGCTTCAACGGCGCGTCGTCGAGCTTGAGCGGGAACTTGCCAGCCATCGAGCGGCGCTTGAGGCGGCTGGCGCCGACGCGTCTGCGCTCATGGAAGCGCTCGAAGGGGAGCGCCAGACGCGCACCCGAGAGGCGGTCCTCGTCGAGGATGCGCAAAAGGCGGGCGCGACGGCGACGGCGGCGCTGGCAAAGGCGGAAGAAGAACTCGGCCGCCGCGACCAGGAACTCGACTTCCTTCTTCAGGAAATGCAAAGCCTTGGCGGCGCGGAAGGGGTCGACCCTACCCAGGTTGCTGCGGCCATTCAGGCGGCCGAATCGCGCGCGAGCGAGTTTGAAGCGCGCGCTGCGAAGGCGGAAGGGCGGCTTCTGGCGGTCCGGGAGCAGTTGGAAGAGCGCCTCTCCGCCTTTGAAGTGGAAGCCCGCGAGCAGATCGCCCTCGCGCGAAAAGACGCCGACACCCGGCTCGCCGCCAAGGAGCGCGAAAACGAGGCGCTCGCCCAGGAGGTCGCCGTCTTGCGCGACGCGCTGGCCGCCGTCGCCGAGAACGTCGAAACGGCGGTTGCCAATGAATTTACGGTACTTCAGGCGGAAATTGCGACCCGTGACGAGGCGATTCGTTCCCTCGAAGCGGCCCTCGCCGAGCGCCCGACGCGGGGCGAAGGCCGCGACCCCTTGGAAGACCGGCTCGCCGCCGCCCATCAGGAACTCGCCCGCTACGAGGGCGAACTCCAGGCGCAACGCTGGTCGATCGACGAGCTGTCCCTCGCGCTTGCCCGTGCAAAAACCTTCTCTCGCGCCGCCGAGCCTGCTGGAAAATCTGTAAGTTTCCAGGAGTTGGAGGCACTTCGGGTTGCGCTCCGCCAGGAACATGCCGCGCGCGTCGCCGCCGAAAGTGGGGCCGCCCTGGCTTCCCTACGCGAGGAGCTCGCCCGGCAGGCCGTCCTCCTTGCCCAGTGCGGCCCAGAAGCGCCCGACGACCCTACAACCGCTTGAATTCTTCGCGGGGCGCCGTAGTCGTGCCCCTCGGATCCCTTTTGCCCAGCACGCGCTCCCGCGGGCGGCCCTTTCGAAATCGAAGTCATGTCGAACAAACGCGATTATTACGAAGTCCTTGGTGTTGCCAAAGAAGCTACTTCCGATGAAATTCGGAAGGCTTACAAACGCGAAGCGTTGAAGCATCACCCGGATCGAAATCCCGGAGATTCGGCAGCGGAGGGGCGCTTCAAAGAGGCGAGTGAGGCGTTTCAAGTCCTCTCGGACGAGCAGAAGCGTTCCATCTACGACCGCTTCGGCCACCGGGGCCTGGAGGGGGGAAGCTATCCGGGTGCCGGCGCCGACTCTGGCGATATTTTCGGCCAAATGCAGGACCTCTTCAATGAGATGTTCTCCGGCGGCGGCTTCAGCGGTGGTGGCGGTCGGCGGACGCGACGCGGTCAAGACATTCGCGTCGAGCAGCGGATTACGCTCCAAGAAGCGGCCTTCGGCTGCAAGCGCGATATTCAGCTTCGCACGCCCGTCCGATGCGACGATTGCACCGGGACCGGCGCAGAAAAGGGCTCGAAAGCGGAGACCTGCCCCCAATGTCGCGGGACCGGAAGCGTGCAGAGTGCACGCGGATTTGTGATGTTTTCGGGCCCGTGCAATCGCTGCGAGGGCACCGGTCGAATCATCAAGAATCCCTGCAAGGGTTGTCGTGGTGAAGGGTTTGTCGAGCGCCCGCGGAAGGTGACCGTGAGCTTCCCCGCCGGCATCGACAACGGCCAACGGCTTCGCGTCGGTGCCCAGGGGATGCCGGCGCCGAATGGGGGCGATCCCGGTGATCTTTACGTCGATGTCGAAGTCGCCGACGATTCCCGCTTTGAGCGCGACGGCTTTGACCTCCACACGCAGGTCCATGTGACGTTTGTTCAAGCGGCACTTGGCGGCGAAGTTCAGGTCCCATGCCTCGTCGACGGCGAGGAGGACGCAAAGACGACCGTCCAGATCCCGGCTGGCACCCAGCCCGGCGACCGCGTGATTCTGCGCGGGCAGGGCGTCCCGCGCGTTGATGGCCGTGGTCGCGGCGCGCTCGCCGTGCATGTTGTCGTCGACGTGCCGAAGAAGCTTTCGGACAAGGCCAAGAAATTGCTTAAAGAATTCGAGGCCGAGTTCCCCGCAGGCGACGGGTGAGTAACGACCTCCGCGACGCCGTTCGCGCCCGCCTCGCCGGCGTCCCGACGGTGGCCGTCACCGGACGGGTCAAGGCGGTCTCGCCGACGATGCTCCGCCTCACAGTGCCGGGCGCTCGGATCGGCGACCGCGTCGTCGTTGGCGGCCCCGACCGGCGCGGCGCTCCCCTCGTGGCAAGCGTGGTCGGTCTCGACGACGGTACCGTGCTGGCGACGCCCTTCGGTTCCGTTGTCGGCATTGGCGCGGAAGACCTCGTGACCCTCGTCCCTGGGGCCGCTTCCGTGCTCGTGGGGCCTGCCCTAAAGGGACGTATTTTAAACGGTTTGGGCGCGCCGTGCGACGACGCAGGCCCCTTGCAAGGGCAGCCGCGCCCCCGCGACCGCGAGCCTCCGCGCCCCCTCGCGCGCCCGGCGATCACGGAGCGCTTCGTGACCGGGGTTCGCGCGGTCGACGGCCTGATGACCGTTGGGCGTGGCCAGCGCCTCGGCATCTTTGCCGGGTCCGGCGTCGGCAAATCGAGCCTGCTAGGGGCGCTCGCCCGTCACGCATTGTGCGACGTCGTCGTTGTCGCGCTTGTCGGGGAGCGCGGGCGCGAAGTAGGCGATTTTCTGCGAGATTCACTCGGTGATGCGGGGCGAGCACGCTCGGTCGTCGTCTGCGCCACCAGTGATGCTTCCGCACCGGAACGGCTCTCTGCCGTCGACGTCGCGACGAGCGTCGCCGAGGCCTTTCGCGACGACGGCGCCGATGTACTCCTCCTCGTCGATTCCCTCACGCGCGTCTGCCGGGCGGCCCGCGAAATTGGGCTTTCGGCGGGGGAAGCGCCCGCCCGAAGGGGCTATCCGCCGAGTGCGTTTTCCCTGCTGCCTCGTCTCGTCGAGCGGGCCGGTACCGGCGAGCGAGGTGGCTCAATCACTGCGTTCTACACCGTTCTTCTCGAGGGGGGGGACCTCGACGAACCGGTCGCCGATGAAGTGCGCGGGCTCCTCGATGGCCACATTGTCCTCGACCGGACTCGTGCCGAGCGGGGGCAGTTTCCTGCGATTGATCCTGTCGTATCGCTTTCGCGATTGGCCTCGAAGGTGGCGCCACCGGAGGTGCTTCAGTACGCCCAGGCGTTCCGTCGTCTTGAGTCTCTTCGCTTGGAAAAACGAGAGCTTGTTGCCCTCGGTGCCTACGTTCGTGGGAGCGACGTCGAGCTTGAACGCGCGCTCCAACTGACGCCTCACTTTGCCGACTTCCTTGCGCAACCCTTGGAAGAACCGAGTTCTCTCGAAGAGACGGATCGGCGCCTAGCTGCCCTCTTCGCAACTCGGTAAACAAACGAGGAGAGCCCGGAATTTCTTCCGGGCTCCTCGCGTCGTCCTCGCGGGAACGTTATTTGTTCGTAGGTGGCTGTTCGGCAGGCGGAGCGTCGCCGTTCGCGGAGGCGGTCGGCTTCGGGTCGGGAGGCTGCTGGTGGGCCGGCATCGGGCCGTAGCAGGCCATCAGCGTCGAAGAAAAAGCGGCAGCGGTCGCGAGGGTCGCGGCGACGCCAGCGAGGCGACCGGCGATGCTTCCGGTCGCTCCGCAGTGGGGGCAGGTGCGGGAAATACTCGGGAGGAAGCCGCTGCAGGCGGCGCACGAGGAGAGCTGTTTCATGGGTCTCCAACGCCATCAGCAGCGGGGCCTTACAGTCAAGACCACATCCGGAAATTTCAGGGTGCGTCGGGCGTGTCGGCGTCCGTTTCCGCGTCGCTGGCTTTCGCGTCGGTCGTCGCTCCGTCGTCGTCCCCTGCGTCGCTCGTGCCTGCGTCGCTCGCGCCCGTATCGCGCTGCACCGCCGCATCGGCGGTCGTCCGCCCGGCGTCGTAGTTGCCGTAGCAATCGCCGGAAGAATCGACACATCCGGCGCCGTAGCAGGCCATGAGCGTCGACGAGAACGCCCCCATCGTTGCAAGCGCCGCGGCGGCACTCCCGAGGGCCCGTAGCGGCGCAACGTGGCCGCAGTGGGGGCATTTTACGGAAATCGCGGGGAGAAATCCGCTGCATTGCGCACACATTCCAAGGGCTTTCATCGCGTATCCTTTCGTCGAGGCGGTGCAAATCGATGGCCGACCGGGCCATCCGCGTTGCGCGCGTAAGAGGGACGAGCTTGACTCGTTTTCCTACCGATGTCCTCAATCAAACGCCGTCTTCCGGTTTCCGAGCTCGCCCCGCGTCCGATTTATGTCGTCTGGGAGCTTACCCTCGCCTGCGACCAGCCGTGCACGCACTGTGGCTCGCGAGCGGGCGAGGCGCGCGAGATGGAGATCTCGACAGAAAAGGCACTGTCGGTCGTAAACGAATTGAAGGCCTTGGGGACCGAGGAGATCGCGCTCATCGGTGGTGAAGCGTACCTCCATCCCGGGTTTCTCACGATCGCGCGCGCGATTTCCGACGCGGGAATGCGCGCGACAATGACGACGGGGGGACGAAACATCGATGCCGTCCGCGCGAAAGAAATGGCTGCCGCCGGCTTTTTTAGCGTCTCGGTGAGTCTCGACGGCACCGAAGCGACCCACGACCGGATGCGAGCCTCAAAAGGTAGCTTTTTTGCTGCAAAAAGCGCGCTTCGTCACCTCCGTGAAGCGGGCGTCGCTGTGACGGTAAATACGAATTTCAATCGATTTAACCTTCCCAATCTCGAAGCACTCTATGAAATACTCGCGGAGCGCGATGAGCACGGTCAGACGCTGGTTCGCGGTTGGCAAGTGCAGGTAACGGCGCCGCTCGGTCGTGCCGCCGATCGCGCCGATATGCTCCTACAGCCCTACGACTACCTCGAAATGATGCCGCGGCTTGCCGCCGTGAAGACGCGGGCGAACGAGGACGGAATCGTGATGCTCCTTGGGAATAATCTTGGCTATTTCGGCCCCGAAGAGGGGCTGCTCCGAAGCCCGGCCGGCAAGCAGGATCACTTTCGAGGCTGCTTCGCTGGGCGCTTTCTTATGGGCATTGAGAGCGACGGCGCGATCAAGGGATGCCCGTCGCTGCAGACGGAAAAGTACGTGGGCGGAAACGTGCATAATGCAAGCGTGCGCGCCATCTGGGACGAAGCGCCGATCCTCGGGTTCACGCGCCGGGATCGCGTCGACGAACTTTGGGGCTTTTGTGGGACGTGCCCCTTCGGCGAGGTCTGCCAGGGGGGCTGCAGCTTTACCGCGGAGTCGATTTTGGGGCGTCGGGGCAACAATCCCTACTGCTCTTTCCGCGCGCGCTCCCTTGCCACGCGTGGCCTCCGAGAGCGCCTCGTCCCCGCGGAGCGCGCCCCGGGGCTCCCTTTCGACAACGGCCGCTTTTCCCTCGTCGAGGAGCGGCTCGACGCCGCCGAGCCGCCGCCGCCCCCGCCCCCGCGAAAAGACCTCGTGAAAATCCGACGCGCACCGGCGTCGTAGCCTGCTAGTTCGCGCCCGCTATGACGATTCTTCAGGTCGCCAACCTCCGCTACGGCTTCGCAGGCGGAACGCTCTTTCGCGACGTCACCTTCTCGCTTGCCGCCGGCGAACGCGCGTCGCTCGTTGCTCCGAATGGGGCGGGAAAATCGACGCTTCTCCGCTGCATCATGAAGGAGATCGAGCCCGAGGAGGGGACGGTCGTCATCCGGAAAGAGGCGAAGATTGGCTACTACCGCCAGTCCCACGAAGTGAAGCCGATTGGCGACGTCCTCGGCGCTTTCCTTAGTGGATTCGGCAAGATTGTCGCCCTTCGTGACGCCCTAGAGGCGGCCCAACACGCCGCCCACGACGGCTCCGAGGAGAGCCTAAATCGGCTCGCTCGCCTCCACGATCAATGGATCATTGAAGGGGGGGACTCCCTCGAGCACAAGGTCGCTTCGATCGCGCTTCAATTGGGCTTCTCCGATGCCGACCTCGCACGCCCGGTTGCCAGTCTCTCCGGTGGCGAGCGCGGGCGCTTGTCGCTCGGGACGATCCTCGCTCAGGAGCCCGACTTTCTCCTCCTCGACGAGCCGACGAATCACCTCGATCTCGACACCATTGGGTGGTTGGAAGGGTATTTGAAGGGCTTCAAGGGGGCGGTGCTTCTCGTGAGTCACGACCGTGCCTTCCTCGACGCGACCACGAACCACACCTTCGAGCTCGGTACGCGCGGTTTGCGAAGCTATCCGCTCGCCTACAGCGACTACATTGAGGCCCGCGAAGAGGACCTCGCGCGCGAAGAGGCGAAGAAAGAGCGTCAGGACGCCTTTGTCGCAAAGACCGAAGACTTCATTCGTCGAAACATCGCCGGTCAAAAGACGAAGATGGCCCAGGGGCGTCGCAAGATGCTTGAGAAGCTCGATCGGATCGACGGGCCGGAAGACGTATGGAACAAGGCGGAGCGCGTTGCTTTCCGCTTTGTCCCCGCGGCGCGGAGTGGCGACATCGTCCTCGAGGCCAACGCTCTTGGGGCGGCCCGCGGTGGGCGCCCCCTCTTTTCCGGCGTCGATCTTCTCGTCCGCCGCGGCGAGCGCATCGGCATCGTCGGCCCGAACGGGGCAGGGAAGTCGACGCTCCTCAAGCTCCTTGCCGGTCGCGGTCATTCAGAAGATCGCGGTGCCGTCAAACGCGGAACTAACCTTCAGGAAGGCTATTTCGATCAGCACCTTGGGGAGATCAATACGGCGCGAACGGCCGTCGAGGAGGTGCGCAGCGTACGCGGAGACTTTACCCCGGAGAAGGCGCGTGAATACCTCGCCCGATTCCGTTTTTGGGGGGACGACGCGCTCCGATCGACGGCCGGTTTCTCCGGCGGCGAGCGGTCCCGTCTCGCCCTCGCGAAGATGCTCTTGGAGCCGAAGAACCTGCTCTTCCTCGACGAGCCTACGAACCACCTCGACATCCCGGCCGCAGAAATCCTTGAAGAAGCGCTGGTCGGTTTTGACGGGACCGTCCTCCTCGTGAGTCACGATCGCCGCTTCTTGGAGACGGTGACGACGCGCCTGGTGATCGTCCGCGACGGCCACGTTGACATTTTCCCGGGCGGTTATGCCGACTTCGTCGCTACCAAAGAGCGCCAGAAAGCAGAAGCGGAAGCGCGCGCCGCCGAAGAGCGGGCCGCCCTCGAAAAGGCGAAGCGAAAGTCGATGGCGCCTCCGTCGGAGAAGGCGAAGCCGACGGGGAACTACGAAGACAACAAGGCGAAGTCACGCGATCGCGAAAAGAAACAACGGCGTTTGAAAGAGGTCGAACAGCTCGTCGAGAGCGGTGAAGCCCAGCTCGCGACGCTCCGCGAGGACCTCAAGCAGGATCCGGGGGGCGACTGGGCCAAGATCGCGACGATGGCGAAAGAGGAGCAGGCGCTTGCCGCCCGCGTTGAGCAGCTCCTAGAGGAGTGGGCAACGCTCGCCGAGGAACTTGCCTGATGAAAAAAATCTTGAAACTTCTGCCAATTGCGGCCTTTCTCCTCGCGGGGATCGCCTGCAGCAAGCGGGAGACGCCGGTGGCCAAAGCGGTCAAGCCGGCCGCCTTGGTGCACACGCATGCGGGGGAGAAGCGAGCCATCGTCTACGGCGCCGACTGGTGCGAGGCGTGCCACTTGGCTGGAGCGTGGCTTACGAGCCACGGCTACACGGTGATCGACCGGGATATCGAGAAGGAGCGTGATGGCGCCGAGGCGATGCAGGACGCTCTCGACGCGGCCGGCCTGACGTCGCCCGGCATCCCGGTGATCGAGCTTGAAGGGGCGGTCGTCCTCGGCTTCGACCAGAAGAAGCTCGAAAAAATTACTGCGAAATAGGCAGTTTAGTGTGCATGTGTCGCGCAGTCGCAACTTGCCGCGCCCCGGTAGGTTGCGCAGCAAGGGCCGCAGCTGCTTGCGAGCGCTTCTCGGAGCGTAGTGCGTGCACGATGCAAGCGAACCGAGGCGGCGTTCGCCCCCAAGCCGAGGGATCGCGCTGCCTCGGAGACGCTGCTGTCCCCGGCGTCAACGGCGCGCACGAGGGCCGCCGTCGCCGGAGAGAGCGTCTTCTCCACGAGGGGTTGAAGACACTGACAGCCCATTTCTGGCGATAGTTCGGGGACTTCCGTCGGGATAGACTCCGCGATCGCCTCCACATCGACGCGTGACCGACCGTCGGTGGCGCGGGCGGCCGCCCCGCGGTGGGCGTCAATATGTGCATTCTTCACGATTCCAAAGAGCCACGCCCGGAGGTCGACGGGAGCCGCAAGCGAGGCCGCCCCGCGGGTGAGCGCTTCGAGGGCGCGCAGGGAGGCGGTCTGGACGACGTCTTCCGCCTCGGCGTCGTTCGCCCCCCGACGGCGCAAGAAAGCGAGGAGCGCCCCCCGATCGGCGGTGAGCAGAGCGGCAAGGCGCTCCTCGGCACTCATCGGGCGCACCCGCAGCCGGTCGAGGTACTTTTCTCACAGCATTTGCAGGGGTTGCAGGTGCAGCCGTCGCAGGCGCAGGTGTCGCTTCCACTCGCGGCATCGGCAGTCTCCGGCGTGGCCGGGCGATCGCAGCACCCCGGCTCACACCTGCAGTCGGTGCACGAACAGGAACAGGAACGAACTTCGTCGTTGGATTTCATGATGATTCTCCGGAAGTGCCGTGGGGCGGTTACCCCCCTGCGACGGAGCGACGCTTGGCGATCTTACGTCACCGCGGGTCGATTCTGCGATTCCGGCTCCCCACGCCAAAACGTACGCCGTATCTTCCGCCGATGTATCGACAAGGCGCCTTACCGAAAGGGGCTTGCCCCCGCTGTTTTGCCCCGCTCAATGCGATCGCCCTCGGCGCGTTCCAGGCACAGGGCTGCCGAATATGCGGTGGGATTTTTGCCGACAATGCCCTTTCGAGCCGGATCACGAGCATCCTCGATCGGACGATCGTTGCCGACGCTTTTTCCCATGCGGCGCGCAAAGCGGCGCAACCCCTCGATTTGCACGGGCCCAAGTTGTCGTGCCCGGAGTGTTCCCTCGCGATGCTCCCGAACTATGTGCAGGCCGCGAATGCTCGGGTCGATGCCTGCGCGGAGCACGGAACCTTCTTTGACGCCCACGAACTCGAGGCGGTGAGCCGTGCCTACCGGCGGCGGCGTGAGGCTGGAGTTCCCCAGGCGCCGCGCACGACCCCGTCGTTGCAACGAACGATTGAATCGTCGGAAGCGGGCCCTGTCGAAGTGGGCATCTGGCAGCTGTTAGCGAGTCTTCTCAAGTAGTTGGCAGAGACGAGTGGGCTACCAAGTGGGCTACCAGAGGACGTCCTGTTCTTCGACGACACCGAGCATGTTCGCAAAGTCAATGCGCTTTCCGGCGAGATGTAGCGCCCCTTCAAAGGCGCCAACCGGCTGAAGGAAGCGCGATTTCAAGACGCCGAAGTTCTTCTCTTCCCGATGGATCCCGTCGACGGTGAAGCGGGCGTGGAAGTCGCTGCCGCTCGTCACGGTCCACGGCGCTTCCGGCGCTTCTGTTTGGTAATCAAAGGCCCCTTCGGCGAGTGGGTAGAGGCCGCCGTCGTACCAGGCGGCGCATTCCGGGGCGCCGACGAAGCCCTTTACGAGGTTCACTCCAAAGGGGCGCCCTGCCGATCTTCCAAGCAAAAACGACCAATTCCAGCGGGTGTGCCGCGGCGGATATCCGAAGGAAAAATCGTAGCCGCCGACGGCATCGTGCAATTGAAAGCGACGCCCAGCGAGGGAGAGCGTGCCATGAACGTCCAGGGCGAGCCGCTTTTCCGTCGCCGAAAACAGCGAAGGCCCCCCGCGGAAGCCGGGTGTTTCGTGGACGGCGAGCAAGGACGGCGGGGCGCTCGTACCGTCAAGGGAGAGGTCGAGTTCGAGGGGGCCAAAGTGCCCGGAAACACGAAAGATCGGCGCATCGGTCGTCCGTGCGATCGAAAGGTCGGCGTGGGGGCCGCGAAACGTCGCCTCGGCGCCGCGCCCGGTCGTCGTCGCGAGCGTCGCTTGCGTTGGCAGGCCAACGACGCTCTGGTCGAAAATAAGTGTACGATGCAGATGATCGAGGACGTAGGCAAAGGCACTCGTCGCGTAGCCAAGCTTCACGATGGCGAGTCCCAGGTAGCGTCGCTCGGTCGCTACTCCCAGGTAAATCCAGCCTTTTTTACGTGCGAGGCGACCGATCCGGCCGATGCTTAGCGCCGGGTCGAAGTCGGAGACCGTCCCGCGGTAGCCGCCATAGTGGAGCTTGCCGTCGGCGCCGAGGAGCGAGGAGGGGGCGTTTGGAAGGGGCCGGGTCACGGTCGCTGATTCTTTCGCGTCACGACCCGTTCGTACACCTCCCGTTTCGGCCGCCCCGACCAGGCGGCGATGCGCTCGGCGAGCGTCTTCGCGTGAAGGCCTTCGCGGAGCCCGGCATCGATGCGTGCGTCGACGACTTCATCGGTAGGATTATCGTTTGTTTCGTCGACCTCGCGCGGGGCAAGAACAATCACACACTCGCCAAGCCATTCCCTCGGAACTGCCAATGACTCTAGCGTCCCGCGAACGAATTCTTCATGAACTTTAGTAAGTTCGCGAGCGACGCAAGCGCGACGGGTCGGCATCGCGAACGCTAGGTCTCTGAGCGTTTCTTCGACGCGATTCGGCGATTCAAATAGGACAACGGGCTCCGGCGTCGCCGCGACGGTCCCGACGAATGCTGCGCGCGCGGGCCCCTCGCGCGGAGGAAAACCGAGAAATCGAAAGGCGGCGCCAATGCCAAGGGCGCTCCCGGCGAGGGCGGCCAGCACCGCCGACGGCCCGGGAATCGGCGTGACCGTCACTCCTGCCGCGACGGCCGCCTGCGCCAAGTCGTCCCCGGGGTCGGCGACGCCCGGCGTCCCTGCATCGGAAACGCAGGCGGCTGCGGCGCCTGCCACGAGGCGCGCGACGATGCGGTCGCGCTCTTCCGGTGAGGAGTGGCGGTGGTAGGCGACGAGCTCCCGCGAGAAACCAAAATGGGTGCAAAGTGCACGCGTTCGTCGTGTGTCTTCTGCGAGGATGAAGTCGACGGTACGCAGCGTTTCGAGGGCGCGCGGCGTGAGATCGCTCAGGTTTCCGATGGGCGTCGCGACGAGGAACAGCGGCATCGCTCAGGAATCCACTTCGGTGGCGTCGCCCAGTTCGGTGCGAAGGTACTCGCGGAGCCGCGTCGTCAAGCGCTGCTCAAGCTGGCGGACGCGCTCGCGGGAGATCGAAAAGCGGTCGCCGAGTTCCTGGAGGGTGAGGGGGTCTTCCGCGACGAGGCGGTCGTCGAAGATCGCGAGCTCCTTCTTCTTTTCGAGGAGCGTCTCCCGGAAAATAGCGAGCTTCCCCTTGAGGAGCGTCTGGAGTTCTTCGCTTGCGAGAAGCGTCTCGGGGCCGGCGTTTGTCGTCGCGACCAAGTCAATCCGAGCAACGCTCTTCCCATCGGAGTCTCCTACGGGGGCATCCAAGGAGCCTTCCGAAGAACTCAATCGCACATCCATCTCGGCAACTTCCGCTTCGGAGACGTTCAAACGCCTCGCGATTTCGGCGTGCGACGGTTCAATTCCTCGGGATTCCAGCTCGGCGCGCTGCTTCCTCAGATTAAAGAAGAGTTTCCGTTGAGCCTGCGTCGTTCCGAGTTTGACGAGACGCCAATTGTTGAGAATGAACCGGAGAATGTACGCGCGAATCCACCAGGCCGCGTACGAGGAGAGCTTGACGCCTCGGTAGGGGTCATAGCGCTTCACCGCCTGCATGAGGCCGATGTTCCCCTCCTGGACGAGGTCCATGATGTTCTTGTAGGCGCGCCGGTATTCGTAGGCGATTTTCACGACGAGGCGCAGGTTCGCCGTGACGAGGCGGGCGGCGACGGCGGGGTCTTGCGTCTCCTGAAAACGGATCGCGAGCTCTTTGGTCGCTTCTGGCGAGAGCAGCGGGTGGCGCTGGACTTCGCGGAGGTAGGCGGCCATCGCATCGAGGCGGGCGAGCGACTGGGGCGAAGACTCCTTCGCAACTCCGCGGTCGAAGCGCGAGTGGGGCTCGTCGCCGGCTTCGGTCTCCAGGGCAAATTCGTCGTCCCCTTCGGAGACGATTTCACCATCAATTTCTGCAGGTTCGCCGTCGCCCTCGCGCTCTTCTTCGCCGTCCGTCCCCTCGCTCTCGGAATCGCTCTCTTCCGTCGCCTCGCGATCTTCGGCGTCGAGCTCGTCGTCGGGTGCCTTCGCGTTTACGGTCGTCTTCGTCGTCTTCGCCATGGCGTCTTCCTGCGTGGGGACCGGCGAACCGGCTCCGAAAAATCAGAAGCGCCGGATAGCACAACTTCCCGCTGGCCGAGCCGCCCTCGGCGGCGGGCGTCGGGAAGCGGAGCGACGCGGGGAATTGTGCGGTCGCCCCTTGACGCGTTGCGTTAACGACCTAGGCTCGCCCTATGACGACGACGCACGTACTCCCGTCAGCGGCCCAGAACATCACCTTCGCGGTCCTCTTTGCGATCCCGCTCGCCGGTCTTGCCTTGCTCTACGCCTTTCACTGAGCGGAATACTGGATCACGGCGGTACCAGGGGGGGGCCTGAGTACCCCAGCGCACAGGTACGATTCTTCCCCCCTGACGCCTACTTGTTTGCGTTTTCGTCGCCGGAATCCCATTCCCGGGACGGCACGTCTCATGCTCCCCTCACTAGCAATGACCACGCGCCCCCGGACCCGTCTCGCAGTCGTCTTCGCTCTCTCCCTCGGCGCCGCGACCGTCGGTTGCCGCCGATTCCGATTCCGATTCCGGCGTTGACGCCCTGAACGAAGGGGCGGGTGAGGACGGGCTCTCCGAGAGTCAGGATGAACTCCGAGGCGAGTCGGTCGCGGCCGGGACGAACCTTCGGACCACGGTCGCCGTGAACTTCCGCAACGGCCCCGGGACCAGCTATTCGCGCATCACAGTGCTCGCCGCCGGGCGTGGTCTTGTCGCGACCGGGCGTAGCCAGAACGCCTTCTACCAGGTCACCGCCGGGGGAAATACCGGGTGGGTTCATGGCGCGTACCTCGTCCTTGTCAGTGGGACTACGCCCTCGGAAGTGCCCACCGTTCCAGGGCAAATCGTCGATAGCTTCGTCTCCGATGGCACCGGCTACTACCCATCGTCGAGCGCCCTGGAGGGTGGGTTTAACGACCGCCGAGGCGCCCCTCTTCGCACCCTTCAGCAGTACCTCGCGGGGAACGCCGACTATGTGTCGGTCGCGACACCAACGCCTTTGTCTACGGTACCAAGCTCCGAATTACCGAGTTTGAACAGCGCTACGGGCGTCCGATTGAATTCCGCGTCGTCGACACCGGAGGCGCCTTCCGCGGCAAGGGGCGGAGCCGGATGGACATCTGCGTGCAGAACTACAGCGCCTCCCTCGATGCGACGGTGAACGGGCGCCTCCACGTCCAGGTCGTTCGCTGATTCCGCTGCCCGCTCCGCCAACGAAGAAGTCCGAAGGTCCTCCAGATCTTCGGTTTTTTCGTCTGTTGCGTGGCGCTCACCGTTGTCGCGAGAGAGCCGGCGAGCGCACGGTTCCGAGCGACAAACCCCCGTCAATCGGGCGAGAATCGTCGCTGCGGGACGCAATCGCTGTCGGCTCCCCTTGATCTTTTTTGCGCGGGCGGGCATTCCGAAGCGAGGGATTCCGATGGACGCGTCGCTTTTTTCCCCGGATCTCTTCGCCGTTCTCGCTGCGGCGCCGGCAGGACCGGCTGGCACCGAGGGGACGCAGCGTTCCGCCGTCTTGCAGGACGCGCTGCTTCGCGTCGGCTCCTGGCTCGAGTTCGTGGCAGAGCTTGAATTTGCTGATGAAACAGGGCCGCCCCCCCTTCAGACCGCCTTCGACTCCCGTGCCCTTCGCGCATCGATCGGGGACGACGGCGAGGCACGGGTGGAGGTCGTTGTGGCGCCCGAGGACGTCGCCGTTCGCCTGGTGATTCCAAGTGCCAGCGCCTACGGGCTCACATCATCGTGGCGGGGCCTTCGCGCGCGCATGCTCGATGGCGACGCGGCTCAGCCCTTCCTCCAGGCTGCCGAGGCACTCCCTGATCGCTACCGCATCGGCCCTCTAGGGGACACGCGCAGCGTCCCCGCGTCACTCTCTCCAGATTATTTGCGGCGTTTGCTGGATGAGGCCGAGGTAGAGGGCGTCCCGCTGGCCATCGACCTCATTGTCCCGCGGGAAGAGATCTTGGCGCGCATTGACCGCGCCGCCCATGACCTTGAAACGGCACTTCTTGCCGTCGCGCCCCTTTATCACTTGGTCGTCGAGTACAGCTCTCTTGACGATGTGCCGACCGGTGAACTCACGAAGCTCGGTTCGCTTACCCGCGATATATCTGGCGAGCGCCCGCCGCGTCCGCGAGGAAAGCCGGCTGTTTTTGGAGCAACTTCAGGGAGCTTATCGCGAAATGTAACCGCGCGCCGTGAGCGACCGCGAACTCTTTCGGAAGAAGCTGCGATTGAAGAGAGCCTAGAAGGGGCATTGTCGACCGCACGCGTCGAGCAAGAAGGCGAACAGAGCGAGCGCGAAGTGGATCGTGTGGACGCTGAGCACTCGGGACCGTTTGTTCGGCGGTTCGCGCCGCGCTCAGCGGTCCGGGTGACGGTCCGCAGCCGTCCAGTTTGGGGTGCTTTCGACACCAGCGCGCCCATCGAAGGCGGCCACACCGTTTACGTGCTTGCCGGGGTTTTTGAAGGAAAACAAGGTGTTGTCCAGGAGCTCGACGGCCGCGGTGGTGCCCGTGTCTTCCTGGGACTGTTCGCCACGACGATCCCCCTCGGAGACCTTGCGCGGGCGCGCGACGGGCGGCCGGCGCTCGGGTCCTCCCACCGCCGCCATCGCCGCTAGCGTCTCGTCCGATCGTGGCGCGTTCTCAACGCCACACTTCAATGGAAGTGCTAGCGGGCGAACCGTACATGGCGCCCCGAACTGCCCCCGTTTCTGCCCCGCCGGTTTCCGACGCGGGCGCTCGATTTGCGAACGTCCCCCGCACGATGGGCGGTCAGTTTCGCCGCCATCTCGCGCCGCTCGTCTTTGGGACGCTCTGCTTGGCGACCTTTCAGTACGCGATGAATCGCATCGACTGGGCCACGAAGGCGACCGTCGATCGCCTCCAGAATGGCGCCAGCGTTGGAGCCGTCGTCGCAACGATCTTTGCGCTCGCGTTTGTCGGCTTTGTTGCGCGCGTCGGGAGCCGTTGGTTCATCTTTAACGTAGGTCGAGACGTCGAGTACGAACTGCGCGGGCTTCTCCTTGAGAAATTGCACACGCTTGGCGCTGCTTTTTATCGGAAAATGCCCGCTGGTGACATCATGAGTCGCGCATCAAACGACTTGATGCAGGTGCGGTTGTTGTTCGGTTTCGGCGCCTTGAACCTGGCAAACGTGCTCTTCGCCCTCGTGAGTGCTCTCCAGGTACTTCTTGCAATTTCCCCGAGGCTTACGCTCGTCTCTTTCGTTACACTTCCGATTATTCTCGGGAGCACGCGGACCGTTTCCAAGCGGCTTTACACCTACACAAAGGAAAATCAGGAGACGCTTGGGAAGCTGACCGAGCGGGTCCAAGCGAATCTCTCGGGCGTCCGCGTCGTTCGCAGCTTTGCGCTTGAGGGCTTTGAAGAGAAGCGCTTCGAAGATGCCAATCGCGACTACCTCGGCGCGAGTTTGCGTCTCGCCCGTCTTCGCGGGCTCTTTGGTCCAATCACCGCTGCAGCAACCTCCATCGGGACGCTCGCCTTCTTCTGGTATGGCGGTACCCTCCTGCTGCGCGGCGTCGCAAGTGGCGGTATTTCCAAAGGGGATTTCTTCGCATTTTGGCTCGCGTATGGCCGCATGACATGGCCGATGATCGCGCTCGGTTTCTCCATCGCGATCCTTCAGCGGGGGCGCGCCGGCTGGGCGCGGCTTGCAGAAATTTTCGACGCGGAGCCGGAGATCGTTGATGGTGGACTCGCCGCACCAACCAACGGCGGCCCTGTCGGAATTTCGGTGACAAATCTTGAGTTTGCCTACGGGGAACGGCGGGTTGTCGACGGCGTCACCTTCGAAGTCCCTCCGGGAACGTCCCTCGCTGTCGTCGGCCGTACCGGCTCGGGAAAGAGCACGGTTGCGATGCTCCTCGCCCGTTTGTTACCGACGGGCCGCGGACAGGTTGCACTGACCTATGGCGATGGAAAGACGGCCATCGACGTCTGCGACCTTCCGCTAACGACGCTTCGCGGCTCCGTCGGTTATGCGCAACAAGACACGTTTCTTTTCTCGACGACGGTTGCGAAGAACATCGGCCTCGCACTGAACGACTCCGACTCGCCGGAGGCGATGGCACGGATCGAGGCGGCCGCCAAAGAGGCCTCCGTCTACGAGGAAATTCTTGGTCTCCCTGAGGGTTTTGACACCGTCGTCGGCGAGCGCGGCGTTCAGCTTTCCGGCGGGCAGAAGCAGCGCGTTGCCCTCGCCCGTGCCCTCCTCCGCGAGCCGCCAATCCTCGTTCTGGACGACCCGCTGTCGGCGGTCGATGCTCGCACCGAGGCGAACATCCTTGCCGCGATCGATCGCCAAAAAACGCAACGAACGCTGCTCCTTGTCACCCATCGCGTCGCTGCAGCCAGCCGCTGTGACCGCATCGTCGTCCTCGATGCCGGAAAGGTGATCGCGAGCGGGACCCACGACGAGCTCGTTGCTGCCGGCGGCATCTACGGATCCTTCGCTGCTGAGCAGGCCGCCGAGAAGGAGCTTGAGGCGTTTGGAAGTGCTGAAGTGACTGAATTAACGGGAGAATCCCGATGAGTCTCACCACGTCCAGCGGGCAGAAACTGCCCAAGGAACGCGCGGGAAATACGCCGGCGGCGCCGCGGAAAATGGACGCGACCGAGCGCGCTTTCCACGAAGAGAAGAAGGTCGAAAACGTTTTTGATCGCGTCCTTCTCGCCAAACTTTGGCCGTTTGTACGGCCTCATGCAGGCTACGCGGTCGCTTCGCTTCTCGTGCTCCTTCTTTCTTCGGCGGCGAATCTTCTGCGCCCCAAGTTGATGGGGGACGTCGTCGGTTATGCGGAAAAAGGGGACGCCGCGGCGCTCCTTCGGACCGGCTGGCTGCTCGCCGTCTTCGTAATTCTGTCTCAGGTCTTCGGCTTCATTCAGCAGTACCTGATGCAGGTCGCCGGGGCCCGCGCGATGGCAGACCTCCGGGGGACCGTCTTTCGGTTTCTCCAAAGACTCTCGCTACGTACCTTCGACCGAACGCCAGTAGGCCGGCTCGTGACCCGGGCTACGTCGGACGTCGATGCCGTAGGAGAGCTCTTCGCCTCCGGCGTCCTCAATGCGTTGGGCGACATCCTGCTCCTCGTCGGCATCGTCATTGCGATGCTCAAGATGAACGCGACGCTCGCAGGTGTTACCTTTGCCGCGCTTCCCGTCGTTGGACTCATTGTCTCTTTCGTGCGCAAGCGATCCCGCGAGGCCTTCCGAGACATTCGCATCAAAACCGCGCGGCTCAATGCCTTTCTCAACGAGCAGGTCTCGGGGATCGCCGTCGTTCAGGCCTACGCGCGCGAAAAGGCGATGGCTGACGAGTTCGACGGAATCAACGACGGCTACCGGCAGGCGAACAAGTCGAGCGTCCTCTACGAAGCGATCCTCGACGCCGCCATCGAGCTCGTGTCGACGATTTGCATCGCCTCGATCCTCTGGTTCGCGGGCCTGCGACGGTTCGCAGGCACCGGTGAGGGGGCGATCTCTTTCGCACTTCTTGTGACGTTCACCCAGTACGTCAAACAGTTCTTCGAGCCGGTAAGTATGCTCGCGGCGCGCTACACACTTCTCCAGAGCGCGCTGAGCGGCGCGGAACGGATCTTCGAACTCCTCGGCACCGCCGACGTCGAGGACGATGGTGTCGCTGCTCCGCCCCGAACCGGTGAGGAAACAGCGAGCACCTCGCAGGAAAAGCTGGTTCCCGGCTCCGATGCTGTCGTCCTCGACCACGTTGACTTCGGGTACAAGGAGGGCGTCCCGGTCCTCCGCGATGTTTCGCTGCGGCTCAAGGCCGGCGAGAAGATCGCGCTCGTCGGTGCGACCGGCGCCGGGAAAACAACGATCGCGAGCCTGGTTCTTCGTTTGTACGACACCCAGGCAGGGCGCATTGAAGTCCTCGGCCGCTCGGTCACCGATTGGCGCCGTCGCGACCTTCGCGCCCAGTTCGCTGTCGTCCCCCAGGACGTCTTCCTGTTTGCCGGGACGCTCCTTTCGAACGTCGCTGTCGGCGACGCGAAGCCAGATCCGGTCCGCGTGCGCACCGCCCTTGAGCAGGTCGGTGCTAGCGCCCTCTTGGCCGCCCGTGGGCTGGACGGCGTCGTCGACGAGCGCGGGGCGAATTTTAGCGCCGGTGAACGCCAACTTATCGCATTTGCTCGTGCTTTATACCACGACCGTCCGCTGCTGCTCCTCGATGAAGCGACGGCAAACATCGACTCCGACACGGAAGCGAAGCTCCAGGCAGCCGTCGATAAAGTCCTCGAAGGGCGAACGGCGATCGTGATCGCCCACCGGCTCAGCACCATCAAGAAGCTCGATCGCATCCTCGTGTTTCACAAGGGGCGCATCGTCGAGGAGGGGACCCACGACGAACTCCTCGCGAAGGGGGGCGTCTTCGCGAAGCTCCACGCCCTCCAATTCAAAGGGGATTGACCGAGGGACTAGGCGGCGTCTGCCGAGCGTTTTCCCGGCGCGCCCTCGGAAGCGGGCGTAGTTCGATGCAAACGCGCGTCCGGATGCGCTACGAGGCGACTACGATGGAAGAGCGAGAATTTTCTGTGTCCGAAGCGCCGTCGGTCCCTGAATTTGCTGCGCCCGAAGAGCGGATCATGAAGCCGCGCCGGGCGGCCCCCGCCGACGTCGTGCGACCGACCCGCGCCGAGGTCTCCCTCGATGCACTTCGTTGCAATCTGCACGCGATTCGTCAGAAGGCGGCTGGGGCGAAGGTCTGGGCCGTCTTGAAGGCCGACGCTTACGGCCACGGCGCCCCTGCGGTTGCGCGGACCCTCGAACGAGCGAAGGTCGACGGCTTCTGCGTGGCGCTCGTCGAAGAGGGGGTCGAACTCCGGGAGGCCGGAATTACTGGCCCGATCCTCGTCATGGGGGGCTACTACGGGCGCGCCTACGAGGAGATGCTCGCGCGGCGCCTTACGCCGGTCGTCTACGATCGCGAGCACCTGGAGACCTTTGCCCGCCTTGTGCGCGCCCGCGGTGGCGAGCCGCTCGCGGTCCACCTGAAGGTAGATACCGGCATGGCGCGACTCGGCGTCCGACCGGAAGAAATTCCAGCATTTGCGGAGGCCCTCGCTGCCCATCCCGAGCTCCGCGTCGAAGGGCTCATGACTCACCTCGCCAGCGCCGATGCGCCGACGACGGAATCGTTGGAGCACCAACAATCCCGCTTCGAGGCGACCTCCAAGACGCTCGCCCTCCTCGGTATTCGACCGACCTACCGCCACGCGGCGAACTCGGCGGCGCTCCTTCGCGAGATGGCTCGCTACGACGCCGTCCGGCCGGGGATCGCGCTCTTTGGCGTCGCGCCGACCATCGATGGTGTCTCGATGGCGGCCGGCAGTGGCCGCGACGCCGACCTCGTCCCGAGCCTGCGGGTACGCAGCGAAATCATCGCGCTTCGAGACGTGCCGGCTGGCGAAACCGTCGGCTATTCGGGACTTTTCCGCACATCGCGCCCTTCGCGCATCGCCACGGTGGCGATGGGCTACGCCGACGGACTCGCCCGCGCGCTCACCAACCGGGGCTCTTTCCTCGTCCGCGGCAAGCGCGCGCCGGTCGCCGGCGCGGTGAGCATGGACATGACGATGATCGACGTGACCGACCATCCGGGCGCAGTCCTCGGCGACGAGGTCGTCATCCTCGGTCGCCAAGAGGGCCCCTTCGGGCGCGACGAGATCACCCTCGACGAACTCGCCGCCCATGCCGGCACGATCTCTTGGGAGGTGCTGACCCACCTCTCGCGCCGCGTCCCGCGGTTCTACCGGGAGGCGTGAGTCCGGGAACCCGGGGACCGCAGGTATAGTTACCTGTATCAATTGTCAGGCGGTTGACAATTGACCGATGCAACGTAGCGTTCTGCGGAAACATCGGAGGCGTATGTCGATCGGTCGCATTCTCGTTTTTCTGGTCGTGATGGGGGGCCTCGGCTACGGCCTCCATGCCTTCCTCGTCGCCCGTCTCGTGCGGGATCCCGCTCTGGAAGGGGGGCCGAAAACCGTAGTGACCGTCGCCATTTGGGGTCTTTTCGGGCTCCTCTTCGCCGGCATGTTCCTTTCGCGGGCACCGCGGTCGATCGCGCAGCCCTTTGCCTGGATCGCCTTCACCTGGATGGGCTTCGCCTTCCTGCTTTTCGTCGCGCTGCTTGGCGGAGACCTCGTTCGCGGAGCCGTCACGCTCGCCGCAAAGGCGGGGATCGGCGCGCCGATCGACCCCGCGCGCCGCCAGTTCGTCGCCCGCGCGATCGCCATCTTTGCCGGGGTTGCGGCCGGCGGCGTCGGACTCCGGGGCATCGTTGCTGCCCGTGCCCGCGTCCAGGCCAAGTCGGTGCAGGTCGCCCTCAATGGGCTTTCTTCCGCCGGCCGCGGTTACCGAATTCTACAGCTTTCTGACGTTCATATCGGGCCGACGATCGGTCACGACTGGCTCGCGGAAGTCGTCGCAACGGTCAACGCGGAGAAGCCAAATCTCATCGTGATTACGGGCGATCTCGTCGACGGATCGGTCGCCGATCTTGCCGCGCACGTTGCGCCGCTCAAAGACCTTGAAGCGACCGATGGGGTCTACTTTGTAACCGGAAATCACGAGTACTACTCGGGCGCAGATGCGTGGCTTGCCCACCTGGAAACGCTCAGCGTCAAGCCGTTGCGGAATACACGGGTTGCGCTTGAACACTTCGATCTTGCCGGCGTCGACGACGCCATGGCCGCCGGCGACGGGCACGGCGCCGACTACGAGCGCGCCCTCGGCGGGCGGCCGACGGAACGGCCCTTGGTGCTCCTCGCCCACCAACCGAAACAGATCGTACACGCAGCCAAATATGGAATTGATTTGCAGATTTCTGGCCACACTCACGGCGGCCAGATCTCGCCCTTTCAGTTCCTTGTGCCGCTCCAGCAGCCCTATGTGGCCGGTCTCTATCGCCACGACGGGCGCGCGCAGATCTACGTGAGCCGCGGAACCGGCTACTGGGGGCCGCCGATGCGCGTTGGCGCCCCCGCCGAAATTACTCGGATTGAACTCGTCGACGCGTCGTCCGCCTAGCTTCAGTAAATTCCCGTTCCGCCGCAGAAGCCGACGCAACGTCCCGCCTTACAAGTTCCGCTACATTCGCCGTTGGCGGTGCAGGACGAGCCGGCCGTCTTTAGCGCCGCGCAGCGGGTGCTTGTCCCACTGACCGCGCACACGTTTTCCGGTTTGCAGCCTTGGGTGGCTGAGCAGGCTTCGCCGGCGTTCCCCACGGAATCGCTGCAGATCTTGCTCGCCGAGCAGACGAGGCCAAAGGGGCAATCGCTCGTGAAGCTGCAGCTTGAGCCGCTCGCAGGCGGCAGGCGGCAGAAATTGTCTTCGCAGACGTACCCTTCGGCGCAGTTGTCATCGAGGGAGCACGAAAGGCCGCGGGGCTGGCAGGTGAAGCTGCCGCTCGTCCCCTGGCACGCGAGGCCGAATTCGCAGCTTGCGCTGTATTCGCAGGCGGCGTCCTTTCCGCGGTGCCCCTGGAAGAGGGCGCGGAAGGCGTCCTGGCGCTTGCCGGCGCGCGCGGTTGCGTTGGTGAGCGATTCGCCGAGGTGGCTCCCGTTGCAGGCCGACGGGACCTCGGGGACGCGGTTGAACACTTCGTCGAGGCTCGCCTGCGCGTAGGCGCCCGCGTAAACGGTGCCGCTGTCGGCCATGAACGATTGGAAGGTCGAGACGCAGGTGTCGACGTTGGCGTAATCCTTGTCGCAATAGGATTTTGCGTAGACCGCACCGTCGTCGCAACAGCGGTCAAAGTACTCGCACCAGGCTCCTTCGCGAGCCACGCGCGCCGCGCAGTAGTCCTCAAGCGCCATCGGCTCCGACTTTGTGTAGCCGGGGACATCGACGGGGCCGACCTCTTCGCTCGACGAGCAGCCTGCGGTGGCGCCAACAAGGAGGGGAAGCACGGCGAGCACAGGAAAGGCGAATGCTTGGAATTTCATGGCGCCGCCGTAACCGAGGTCCCGCCGGGAGCGTGTGTGGCAAAATTCCCCAAAACGCGATTTGCCCGTCGAGGCGGCATCGGTTCCAAGCTAGGTTCCGCCGCCGTGAGCGAAGCTGCTGCCGATTCCAAGCCTGCCGCCGGATTCGCGGCGCTTGGCGAATGGTTGCTCGATGCGCCGCTGTCGTTTCTCGACGACCTCGGCGGCACCGTCACCCTCGCGTGGCAAGCGATGACCTGGCTGGTGCGGCCGCCCTTCCGCTTCGCGCCGTTCCTGCAAGCCTTCGATTTTATTGGCGCTGGGTCGAGCTTCATCGTGGCGCTCGTTGGTCTCTTCACCGGCATGGCCTTCACCGTGAGCGTCATCGTCGGCTTCCGTCAGTTCTCCGCGGAGGGGATGGTCGGCGGCGTCGTCGCGTTGGCCCTTTGCCGGGAGCTCGCGCCGGTCCTCGCTGCCGTCGTCGTCACGGCGCGCGCCGGCTCCACCATGGCGAGCGAACTCGGGAACATGCGCGTCACCGAGCAGATCGACGCCATCACGACCATGGGGATGAGCCCCGTTCAATACCTGGTCGTCCCGCGCATCGTCGCGACGACGGTCATGCTCCCGCTCCTCGCGTTTTTCTTCGGCCTCGCCGGCATGGGGGGCGCCTACGCGGTCGCCGTCGGCACCCAAAACATCGATCCGGGGCTCTTCTGGGACAAAGTTGGCGCGTTTGTTCGGTTCGCCGACGTCGCGATGACCCTCGAGAAAGCGACCGTCTTTGGGTTCATTGTTTCGATCATCTGCTGCAAGAAGGGCTTCCACGCGAGCGGCGGTGCCCGCGGCGTCGGGGAGGCGACCGCGCAGGCGGTAGTTTCGAGTATCGTTGCGATTTTCGCCGCCGACTACATCGTGACCTTGCTTCTCACCGACCTCTGAAAGTTTCAGCGGAAGACGATGGCCAGGACGGCCTGCTCTTTCTCAGGATTTCCGCCGGTCAATGCGGCAATCGTCCCGTCGGCGCTCGCCGCGTAGCCAGCCGTATTCAGGTCACGCACGATGTCGTCCACGGGGCGCTTGGTGAGCGGCACCACCTTTGAAAGCGGCGCCTGCGACACCGCCTTCGAGGCGACGTTCGCGCGGAATTTCCCCGCGTCCTTTCCGCGAAACAGCGACGTCCCGCCGATCAGAAGCACGAAGGCACCTGCGAGAATCGCCCCCTTTTTGGAAAAGAAGTGGTTCTTGAAGGCGCTGACGTTGGCGATGGCATGAAGCGCAATCGTTAGAATGACGCCGAAGCCAATCCACTCATGAATCCCCTTTTGAAGAGGGGCGGCGATCTTGAAGAACATCAAGAGACCGGTCGCTGCCGAAAGCGAAAAGAGGGCAAGAGCCGCCGGTGTAGCCCATGAGCGCGAGATGTTCCTCGATCCGCGCCAGCGGGCGAGGACGAACTTGTTCATCGGCTCTGTCTAGCGCACTGCGTTGCCGCTTGTGCTGGGGCAAAATTGCACCTCTTGGTAAAGAACGCTAAATCGGCCCGTCTTCGAGGGGAGTGACCGCTCGCCGCTCGGCGCGCGCCACGAACTCGGGCCAGTCATTCGCGGGAACGGCGGGCACGAAGATCGTCTCTTCGTCGAGAAACTCGACGTTTTCAATCAGCTGAGGGAGCTCTCCGAACGGGAGAAAGAAGGTACCCCCCTCTTTCGAATGGTCCGTCGAGCGGACGACAGCGACGTAGGGGAGCGGGCTCATTAGGGAGGGGACGGAGGCACCGAAGGCGGTAAACGCGATCTCTTTCCCGCTGTTGGTCGTCGCCACAATGGTCTTTGAGGCGTGGACGTCGCTCACCGCGTCGAGCCATTGTTGCCGACGGAAAACCTGAAAGAAAAGGTCGGCATCGTCGATGGCGCCAAGCACCTTCGGCCCCGCAAAGAAGGGGCGCTGGGGGCCGGCGATCGTCATCGTCTTCCCGTCTTCGGCGACCATCGTGCGCAGCAAGCGGAAGTCGCGTCCCCCCTGAGCGAGGCACTCCTCTTCGGACCAGTCGCTTTGGAGGGCGTCGGGCGGGCGCGGGAGGTCGTTTTCTTCGGTAGAAACGGTGGTTTTGAAGCGCCGCGCGCACTCGGCAGCGGCCCATACCGAGATTGCGTAGTCCTGGGGGGACGCGCAGAACATCACGCGAAACTGGAGGTCGCCAGCCGCCGTGTAGGCGATCTCCAGATTGCGTGTGCTTACCGTCGGCAGGAAGCCGTGAATCGCCTCGTAGGCATCCTCAAGGGGCCCGGCGATCTCTTCCGGTTCTTGAAGGGCATATTCGGGGAAATCCTCGCGGAGCATCGCGAGAACGTCGCGGAAGGGGATCCGGAAACCGGGCGACTTCACATAAAACGAGTAGCTCATTGGGCCCTTCCGGCTACCACAGCCGGCTCCTGGAAGCCGTCGCGACGGTAGGTGATGACGAGAGTGTCTCGATGGCCTTCCGCCTCGCGAGGGAGTGCCGGCTGGATCGGGGTGCTCTCGTGAATGACACGATCGTCGTCGAGGAGGACGGCGGTCCAGGGGGTCGTCAGCGTAAACCGTACTCCGGGTGCGCACAGCTTTCCGGGACTGTCGGCGGCAAAGATCCGCGTTTCACCGCCGACGATCCCCTCGCGCGAAATAAGAATGACGGCGACGAAATCGACGCCATCACGATGGGCCCCCTCCGGGGTCGGTCGGCCGACGCCCCCCGCCGTCGTGATCCGGAACGGGTGCACCTCGACGAAGAGCTCCGAACGCCCCCCGGTCGCCTTTCGGTGGAGCTCCCCGAGTGCTTCCACGATGGTGCGGAACGTTGAATTTGACGAAAAAAGCGGGTCGAGCGCCTCGAAAGGGCGGAGCATGCCGCCGTGGAGTGCGTTGTAGGTCGTCGGCTGCCAGTGGGGCCGGTGGGGGTGATCCCGGAGCACGCCGTCGCCGCCAAGAACGAAGCTGCCGTGGCGACGGAGCCGGTAGATCGGCGCCCCTTCCGGCACATCTTTCAAATAGGCATCGGGGACGAGATCATTCCAAAATGCCTCCAATTCGGAAAGCGCATCGGGCTCCGCATTGGCGAGCGTCGCGAGATCTTCGGGAGCGACGACGGCGCAGCCCTGGCTAGCGAGGCGGGCGGCGATGGCCGCGGCGTCGCTGCCGGGGGCGAGATCGATTTCCATGGGCGCCCCTTACTCGCCCCGCGGGTCGAGCAACAGGGCGCCCGTTCTACGGAAAGGCTACTTGCAGGCAGGAACGGCCGGCTCGCAGGTGTTTTTGCAGCGGAGCCCGGTCGCACAGCTGTTGAAGGAGCAGGCCTCGCCGTTCTTGCCCCGGGCGACGCAGACGCGATTCGTGCATACTCCAGCGCCGCCGTCGCACACGTCACCGGAGCTGCAGGCCTCACCGAGCGCCTTGTTGGTGAGTTCTTTGCACTTCCCTTCGTCGCACGCGAGCGTCGGGAGGCATTCTACCCGGCCGCACGCCTCGCCGAGCTTCGCGTAGGCGATGCACACGTTGGCTCCGCTGCGGTCGCAATAGGCGCCGACCTCGCAGGCGGCGGCGCGGGTACCTTCGCACTACCGATGAAACAACTGTTCTTTCCGCTATTTGCCGTCATCACACTTGCCGCCTGCGGTGCGACGAAGCCGCCCGCGAGCGTCGCCAGCGGCACCGATCCCTGCGCCACGTCGGCCCTCGAACCCGATTTTCGCGTGCTGAGCCCGTGGGGCGGTGCGGGGCTGGTCGATGGAAAGGTCCCGCCGGGGAACTATGTCGTCGCCGCGACCCGCATTCCCTTGCAGGAATCCGCCGCTGCCGAGCAGCGCTTTCGTGAGGAAATGCTCGGGATTATGCCGATGCTCGATCGCGCGCCCGGGCTCGTCGCCTACCAGACCGGCGCCTCCGATCGGTGCCGGGTCGCGCGGACCATCAGCGTCTGGCGTGACGACGAGAGCCGCCGGGCTTTCGTCGGTGCGGGGGCCCACGGGGAGGCGGTCATCCACCGCGACGCCGTCTCCCGAGGCGGCGAGACGAGCGTGCACTGGACGGAGGAGGGCGTCGCCAACATCACGTGGGAGAACGCCGCCGCCCACCTCCTTGCCACGGCTAATTCCGAGGGCGGGGGAGGAGCGCTTCAATCGCACGACAGGAACGCGAACTGAGGTCTCCGGTCCAGGCATTCTTTCGCGCATTGTCGCTCGCAAATCGCGTAATCTTATCGACCTGGACCGAAGTCGTCTCCCCATTTTCTGCCGACCACGGAGTCGCACACACCGCCTTCCCCTGCGCGAAGAGGACGATTCGGCCCGCCGCCTTCCCGCCACCGCTCGCACCGGGATCTCGATGCGATTCTGTAGTAACTACGGCAAACTTTGTTGAAGAAAGAACCTTCTTTGCATTGGAAACGCGGGCAGACTCGTCATTGAAAGGGTTCATCGCTTCCGTGACCTCACGCGAGGAGAGGAACGTCGTGCATACGGGAGCAATCTCCCTCCGATTCGTTGCGAGGTAGGCATCGCTGGCGGAAGCGAGACGGAGCACTTGAATGTCCGTCAAGATGGTCGGTTTGCCGTCTACAAACGCGGTTACTGGGCAGGCCGGGAGGTCGTTTTGGTCGATGGCGTTGCTCACCGGTGCCATCGCCGCGGCGAGCTTCCCCTGCGCGGTACTCCAGGAATTGTCGCGGCAACCGGCCATGAGTGGGAGGGACGCAACGGCGACGAAGGCGACGAGGGCAGCGCGCATCGCTCAGCGATACCCGAGCGAGGCTCCACGCACCTCCGCCATTTGGCGGAGGATCACTCACGTAGCAGCGGGTGGGGCATATGTGCATGCACTATGCATGCACAACGACCTCTTTGACGCTAGTCGTCGTCGGCGAAGGCCCCGTAAGCTAGCGCCCATGAAGCGACTCGCTGCCGCCATTGTATTTCTCGGGCTCGGCTGCGACACGCCGGTTCGCGTCCCCCCGCCGGACCCTGCGAAAGTACCGCGTATTTTTCCTTCGCACCGGGAACCGACCGGCCCGATCAAACAGGTGATCGTCGTCTCCATCGATGGCCTCCTCCCGGAAGCCTATGTGCATCCAGACGCCCACGGCCTCAAGGTACCGACGCTTCGAAAGCTCGTCGCCGAGGGGGCCGCGGCGCTCGGTGGCGTGGAGCCGGTCTTCCCGACGGTCACCTATCCGGCCCACACGAGCATGGTGACCGGCGTCGCCCCCGGGAAGCACGGGATCGTCGGAAATCGCACGTTTGACCCGCTCCATGAGGACCAGGACGGTTGGCGCTGGTACGCGGAAGACGTCGGCCGCGACCCGATCTGGCGGCTCGTCGAGCGGGAGGGGTTCACCGCAGCGACGGTGTGGTGGCCGGTCACGACGGGGGCGGCGGTCACGTGGCGAGTCCCCGAGTATTGGCGGGCCCGCGACGACAACGACCGGAAGCTCCTGCGTGCCCTCTCGACGCCAGGACTCCTCGAAGAAGTCGCTGCAAAACACACCGATTTTTGGCCCCGCTTCGCGCCGCCCGCCGTCCGCGACGATGCCTTGACCGACGTCGCCCTTCATATCTACGAGACCGGCAAACCTACGCTTTTGTTGCTTCATTTGGTGGAGGTCGATGGCGAACAGCACAGCCACGGCCTCTGGAGCGAAGGGGCGCGTGCCGCCATGGAGAGCGACGACGCCCAGGTCGGGCGCCTCGTCGCCGCCGCCTCGCCCGACACGCGGATCCTGGTCGTTTCCGATCACGGCTTCCTCGACGCGCCCAAAATGGTCCACCCGTGCGTGCCGCTCCACGAGGCCGGGATCCGGACCGCCGGCCCCGATTGGCAGGCGTCGCTGCTGAACAATTCCGGGCAGGTCTACATCTACCTCAAAGACCCCAAAGATGCACCGCTTCGGGCACGGGTACTCAGTGCCCTCTCCGCGAAATCCAAAGATCCTTCCAACGGCATTTCTCGCGCCTACTCTGAGGAAGAGATCGTCGCTATCGGCGGGGATCCGAAGGCGACCTTCGCCCTTGAAGCGGCCCCCGGCTTCCAGTTTGGGTCGGCCTGCGAAGGGGCATATATCGCCGAAAAACCGACATATGTGGGGACCCATGGCTACGACCCGCGCCGACCGGAGCTGCGCGCCTCGATGCTGATGTATGGCGCGAATACGCCGAAAGGAATCCTCGAACAGCCGCGTTTGATCGATGTCGGGCCGACCGTTGCCAGCTGGCTCGGCATTCCGATGCCCAACGTCGACGGCGTCCCGCTCAGGGTGTCCCCCCGCTGAGCTATTCGGACCGGCGTCGTTCGAGTTTGTACTGTTTGATCTTTCGGTAGACCGTCGATCGCCCGACGCCCAGCTCACGAACGACCCGCGCGATGTCGCCGTTGCAACGATGAAGCGCCTGTTGGAGCGCCTGGCGTTCGAGGTCGGCGAGGCGGGCAGGGCGTTGGCTCCCTCCGGTCCGCTCGCGAGGCTCGGGTGGAGGGCTCATGCTCTCGGGGCGGGCGCTTGCCCGTACGATCCTTGGAGGCAAAATGCTTGGTATTTTAGGGTGTTCCGAGAGGCGACTCGGGCGGAAGCTCGTCGCGATGACCGGCGGCGGTAGCGAACGGACGAGGTAGGCCGGCAGGTGGGGGCCGGCAACCTCCACGCCCCCCATGCTCCCGGCGATCAGCGCCGCCCGCCGCAGCACATTCTGGAGCTCCCGGATGTTTCCCGGCCACGGATGGCGCTCCAAAATGGCCAACGCACTCGGTGCAAGCTGCATGGAACTCGGCAAAAAGTGGTGCGCGAGGAGGGCGATATCCCCAGTGCGAACGCGGAGCGGCGGGACGTCGACCTCGTAGACGGCGAGCCGGAAGAAGAGGTCTTCACGGAAACGCCCCTCGCGAACGGCGGCGCGCAGGTTTCGGTGGGTCGCGGCGACGACGCGGAACGCCGACGGGCGCTCGGCGCCACCACCGACGCGCCGAAAGCGATGCTCCTGGAGCACGCGAAGGATCTTTGCCTGCGCGCTCAGGGGAAGTTCCCCAATTTCATCGAGAAAGAGCGTCCCACCGTCGGCTTCTTCAATGCGTCCGAGGCGCCTTTCTGTCGCGCCGGTGAAGGCGCCACGCTCCACGCCAAACAGCTCCGCTTGCAGCAACGGCTCCGGGATGGCGGCGCAATTTACGGGGACGAACGGCGTCGCCCCAGCCGCAAGGGCCGACGCACCACCGATCGCACGCGCGACCGCCTCCTTCCCGGTCCCTGTCTCGCCGACGACGAGGACCGGCACGTCGCTCCCGCGGAGCAGCCGCACCTCGTCGACGAGCGCACGTAGCGCCGGTGACTCCCCGACAAACATACTTTCCCAGCTCTCCCGGCCGCTGCTCATCCCCGGTCACCCCCGCCGAAGGTCTTACGTCAAGCTCGGGGGGGCGGTCCGTCCCTAAGGGGGAAACGCAGGATTCCCTATTTTGAATTGGGGCATCGGGAGTCTCAATCCGAGACGTGCAGCTTCTGGAACATTCGAAAAGAACAGCGAAATTTTGGAGCGTCGGCGCGCGTCTCGTTGGATCGCTCGTTGCGAGACGACGGCCCATGAACCACCGCCAAACCCGAAACGCTCTTCGAGCTCGCCTCGCGGTCCCACTCCTTTCGCTTCTTGCCGTCGCTGCAGGGGCACCGACTCCCGCATTTGCTTCCGGGGACGCGGCAACGAAATTCAACGTCTTCGTTCCGGCCGATGCCATGTCTTCCCGGCGTTCCTACCTCGTCGTGACCAACGTCTCCCCGGAGCCGGCCGTCGTCGATATTATCGATGATAACGCCGACGGAGATAGCGATGATTCGGTCCTCGGCGTGTCGCTCGCGACCGGCGAGAGCTACGTCGTTCGCGTCGCCGATGGGGCGGTGAACGACGACTACGGTGGCAAGAACGATGGAGATTATTTCAAAATTCGCGCGAATCACCCGGTCATCGCCATGATGGGGAACGCCTCAAGCTGGGAGCACGACTGGGTGCCCAGCGAGGGGGGCGCCCGCGGAACGAGTTTCTTCACGTTCTCGTTGCCCACTTCGGGATCAAAGAGTGATCTTAACGTTTTTTCTTACGCAGACGGCACGAAGGTCTCTGTCTCGGATGTCTCGACGAACGTCGTGACGGCGACCGCAAACATCGACGCCGCCGTCCCCCTGTTCACGACCACGCTCAACGCGGGCGAGGATCTCAACGTTCGAAAACATGGCCTCGGCATCGATGCCCTCACCGCCGGGCACACCTATTGGGTCCGTGCCGACAAGCCGGTCACCATGATCTCCGGCCACCTCAACTCGCTCTCGGGCGGAAACCAAGCGCGCGACGGCGGTGCCTTCGTCCCGAGCGCCAACGGGAGCACGAACGGCTCGCTCTTCTACCTCACGATTCCCCACGAAACCGGGATGCCGAGCGAAAAAGAATTGCGTGTCGTCTGCCCGACGGCCGGGTCGACGTTGCGCCTCTTTGGCGCAAACGAAGATTCCCCAGACTGGGGAGATATCTCGGTAAATCTCCTCGAGAATGCCGGTCAGTATCGAGAATGCCGGTCAGTATCTCGATTTCGTCGGCGCCACAAATCCCCTCTTTCAGAGCTATGATCTCTACAAGCTCACCGTCTCCCCCGCCCAGCAAGGGTGTAGCCTCTATGAGGCGAACTGGATGGAGACAGGGAGCTACGGAACGAGCGACAGCGCGAGCGCGGTGTCGAGCGACGAGGGGACCGGCCTCGGGACCGGCTTTTCCGTGTACCTCGGCCCGCCCGGACAGTCCTTCATGAATGAACCGGCGGGGGAAGCGAGAAATATCGGTTTTGGATCGGGGAGTTACGGCTCACGCCTCTATGTGTACGGTACTCAAGAGGGGACGACGGTCACCGTCAAGGACCTCGATACCGACGGCGCAATCGTCAATAGTACCTTCACCGTCGGCCTCAACGGCTACTACCATTTCGTCGTCCCGACGACCGCCTACGATGCCCTCCGCACGGCCGGTCCCCGCCCCTATGTTCGCGTCACGGCGAGCGCGCCGGTTTCGATCGTATCGGGAAATTTCAACGACAACTGGCTCACCTATTTTCAATCGGTGGTACCCCCGGAGCCGAAGGCTTCTGTATCTACCGGTACAAATACGCTCTCCTGCGGGCAACAAACGACCGTCTCTGTCTCCTGCGACAACACAAACGGCTCTTCGCTGAGCGGTTTGACGGCAGCGCTCACCCTGCCCACCGGCGTCTCCCTCGTTGCTGGCACCGCCTCGGACGCCATCGGCAGCACCAACGGCGCAACGACCTACTGGTCCCTCGGTGGGCTCTCGGGCGGGTCGTCGCGCACGGTGACCGTCGACGTCACCCTCGACTGCAACAGCCTCGGCTGCGCCCCCGCCGACCTCGCCGCCATCCGTGCAGAATGCAACGGCACGAACAGCGGGGAGACCTACGCACGCGTCGCCTCGTCGAACATCAGCCTCATCGACGACAGCAAAGCGACGGTGACCGGCCTCACCGCCGTCGACGACACGAGCAATCCTGACGCCCCCGTGATTCGTGCGAACTACACGCTTTCCGGCGGCAGTGGGGCGGCGACCGCGACGCTGACTCGCGCCATCGGCGACGCCTCCCCGAACGCGACACAGGTCTCCCTCGCGACCGAAGGTGCCGGGACGCATACCTTCGACGACGGGTACGCCCAGAGCTACCAACAGACCTATTTCTATCGCGTTTCTGTCACGGATGGTGCCTGCACGCGGACCTTCGGACCGCTCCCGGTGAAGACGAGCTCCGGGCAGAGCTCGGGCTTCGACGGCGGTCTTGAGTCGAACGGCCGCCTCTCCGGCGCTCTCGCGCGCCGTGCCCTCGCACGCACCACGAACGCCTCCTGGCTCCCGACGGCGGCCGCCGCTGCTGGGCGCTCGGTCCTCCCGACCCCGGTCGAGACGCTCCCCTTTGGCCTTGGGGCGATGGCGACGCGGAGCTGGGACGGCACCCTGCGCGGCGCAATCCCGGCGGCGGGGCCCGGCGACAGCCATGCCGTCGACGTCACCCCCGGCGATCTCCCGGCGCTCACCAATGCGGGCCAGGTCGCCTCCGCCGACTACCTCGATGCCGGCGGCCGTCGCCTCGGCACCGTCCTCGCCGTCGAGACGCTCGGGACGACCTACGAACACGGCAAGGCGATCTGCGATCGCGCCTCAGGGGCGACCCTCGATCGCGTCGACGCCACCGCCCTGGAGAGCGGCGCAACGCTCCTCCGCGCCGCCTACCGGGACGGCAAGAGCCGCACCGGCGACGTGGCTACCGAGTTTAAAATCTACGCAAATCCGGACGGTTCCCGCGAAGCGTACGCCTCGTGGCTCCGCGATGGCTATCCGGCACTGCGGGCCGACCAGCGCGTCCTCAATGTGCAGGCGTGGTCGGCCATCCCCGGCTACGAGCTCGCTCTTGCCGACGCCATCCTCGCCGGAACCGGCGCGACGCTCCATGAAGGGGCCGCCTCGCCGACCTCCTTCGTGACAAGCGCCCGCAGCCTTGGCGGCGCGATTTCGGCCACCGTCGGCGGCGCAGCGACCGGCCTTAACGTCCGCACCACACGCCTCCTCGAAGACGGAACGACGGCAACCGAGCTTGCGCCGCTGGCCGGCGGACGCTTTGCTGGCCGCTTCGCAAAGACGCTGGAGACGACCCTCGATCTCGTTGATTCTTCAGGAAAAACCGTCGATCGTGTCTGGCTCTCCGATGGCGCCTGGGCGCTCCTTGACGACGCGGTCGTCGGTGGGGCTGCCGGTTCGGCGACCGTCGAAACGACCGGCTGCCGGCGAACGACCCCGACCGTCGACAGCGACCTCGCTCTCGCCGGTTGCGCCCACTTTTCCGGGCAGGTCCACGGCCTCGCTGGCGTCGCGCGCAACCTCGCCCGGGCGGTCGCCCCGCTCGATATCCACGATTACGAAGGAATTTCCTTTACCTACGCGTCGAACCTGCCGGTGCGCGCCTGCCTCGAACAGGCGGGTCGTGCGGCGAGCGCCCAGCCCTGCGTGACGCTCGCTCCGTCGGCGACGACGACCGTTACGCTCCCTCTCTCCGCCTTCGCCGCCCAGTCAGACGCGTCCGTCCGCGAAGCGGCAGACGGCGCGGGGGTTGATGGCAATGGGTGCGCAACGCCGCCGAAGGTGGGGCTCACCGCGGTGACCTTCGTTGCCGCGACCGGCACAGGTGCGACTTCGCTCGCGCTCGCCATCGACGAGCTGACTTTCCACCGGGCCGCTCCGGCAGCGGCCTCTACGCTGGCGGCAAGTCCTTGCCTTTCCAACGCTTCTGATCCGCCGTCGACGCCGGGGACCGTCCCCACAACCGCCGATTCCTTCGCCGCCGAGGCCTCCTGCGCGGTGACGCCGAACGGCGCGTCGGGAGGGCCGGGGATCTTCGGGGCGCTCGTCGCTGCGCTCGCCGCGCTCGTCGGCGGCCGCAAGCGCCGCGCATGAGCGCTACTTGGATGCCGTATGCACGTAATAGTGCGTCGTTCGGAGGCCGCCGTCGGGGCTGGGGAGACCCGGCGCGACGGCGGCCGTCTTTTCTTCGACGCGATCGACGGCGACGGTAAACGTCGCAGGCTTCGTTAACGTACCGATATTCGTGTGAAAATCCGTCGCTGCGAAATGGAATACCTCGTAGTGGGCTCGCTGAACGGCGCCGTCCGGGAGGACGATGACCTCCGTCGAACTCTCTTCGACTTCGTCGGGGCGGAGGGTGACGTCCTTCTTTGGGAGGTCGGCCTCGGCGGTTGCCTGCGTCGGCCGGCCGGCCTTCAACAGGGAAACTGGTGGCGACGCCGGCGCATTCGCCGACGGGGTCGGGGCCGGTTGCGGTGAAGGGCCGGCGGTCACGGGCGGCGGCGCGGCGGGCGTGCAGGCGAGGAGGGCGGCGATGGGCAGGCCGGCCAGCAGGAAAGACTTCATTGCGGGAGACTACACCGATTCGAGGAGACGGATCATGGTCGCCGCTACCGCCTCGGCAACGGCTCGAACCCGCGGAATTTGCCGCGCATCTTCGTGCTGGACGAGGAAAATATTGCGCGCGTAGCTGCGGGGCAGGGCAAGCACACGGACGAGAGAGCCCTTCCGAACGCAGTCCTCGCCGATCGGGTTCGGCAGGATCGCCAGGCCAAGACCCGCCTCGGCCGCGGTGACGATGACCGGGACGCTGTTCGTGGCGAAGGCGCAGTGGGGCTTCGGGAGGAGCGCTTCAAACCATGGCGCCGGTGGCGCTTTGAGGAGTTCGCCGGCCGGGTACAAAAATGAATGGCCGGCAAAGGCGGCGAGGTCGCTTGCCGCGCTTTCGGCGGGGCTGAGGAAGGGGGTTCGGTCGAGGTAGCTGGGGGCGCAAAATACTGAATAACGTTGAACACCTAGCTTTCGCGCCACCAGGAGGCCGCCGGTCGGAGGCACCAGGCGAATGGCGAGATCGACCTCTCCGCCGGCCACATCGGCTTGCCGATTTCCGGTGACGAGGTCGACTTCGATGGCAGGGTGGCTTCGCGCGAGTGCGGGGAGCAGGTAGCTGACGAGCTGCATCGCCGTCGTTTCGGTCACCGCAATTTTGACCGTCCCGGCAAGCCCGCCGTCGCTGAGCGACCCGCGGGCAAGGTCGTTCATTCGCCGGGCAAGCTCCTTTGCAAGGACTTGAAGTCGCTCCCCTTCTGCGGTGAGTGCGTAACCGGTTCGCAGGCGTGCCACGAGGGGGACGCCGGCGGCCGCTTCGAGGGCGGCGAGGCGGCGACCGACCGTCGGCTGGCTCAGTCCGAGGCGCCGTGCGGCCGCTGTGAGCGTCCCTTCGTCGGCGACGGCGAGCAGAACGCGCAGGTCGTTCCAATCGAGGCGATCCATTCAAAAGTGAATACTCGATCTGCGACCCAAGGGATGGTGGAAGCGCGCGACACCCGGCAAGGTCGACCCTGTTCCCATGCGTCTTGCCCCGCTCCTCTTCGCCCCCGCGCTTCTCCTTGCCGTCGTCGGTGAGGAGTGGACCGGTGAGTCTGCGCCGAAGCGCGTCGATACCCGCCCGGAGCCGCTCGCCGAAGATCCGCCAGCGGCGCCGGTGTCCCAGCTCCCGCTCCGCACGCGTCGGTAAGTTACGTCGGTCTGGCCGCCGGCAGCGGAAACTCCACGCAGGCGCCGTGTTCGTCGAGGGCGAGGACCGCCGTCGCGCCACGGGTCGAAACACGCATGCTTTCGCTCGGTTGCGTGACGAAGTGCCCCAAATCGCCCTGACGGTTTCGGGCCGCCGCCAGGAGCAAGCGGCCCCCCGACGGGACCGAAACGGTCGCCGACGTTTTCGTCGTTCGGAGCGTCGCGGCGAGGGGGGGGCGCGCAATCGGTTCGGCGGCGGAAATCGCCAGGGGGAACCCCTCTCGGGCCGCTCGGGCGCGGAGGTGGGCGAGGGCGACGATGCTCCGATCGCCGCCGGTCCCCGCACGGCCGAGGGCGTGGGCGGCGGCGAGGGTCGTGCCGCTTCCGGAAAAGAGATCGAGGACTTTCCCCCCCGGTGTCGACCCGGCGAGGAGCACCCGCTCCAGCAATTCCCGCGGCTTTTGCGTCGGGTAGCCGGTCTTCTCCGCGCGGCCTCGGTGGCGCAACGGAGCGATGTCGTTCCACAAAGCATCGACGGGGCGCTCGCGGACGTAGGTCCCATCGGGCCCTTCGGCGACGAAGTACTTCACGTAGACGCGCCCGCTTGGCGATCGGAGAATTCTCCCCTCCTCGGCGAGCCGGGCGATCGAGGCGTCGGTGTAGTCGCCGCGGGGGGCTGTTGTAAAAGCTTGTCCTTCTTCGTCAAAACGGACGTGGGACGCCGCGATCGCCTCCCTCCGAAGGGGCGGCACGAGCCGGGCGTCGCTGTGGCCGTAGACGAGGATCGTGTCGAGGGTCCGTCCGAACTGGCCGCTCTTGGCCTGCCGCCCCAGGTTTGGGGCCCGCTTCCAGATGATTTCGTTGCGGAAGCCGCGGGGGCCGAAGATCTCATCAAGGATCACGCGGAGCAGGTAATTCGCTCGCCAATCGACGTGGACCCACAGCGTCCCGTTCTTCGCGAGGAGGCGCGCCATGCCGTCGAGGCGCGGAGCGAGGTGGTCGAGGTAGGCGCCGATGCCGCCGTCCCCTTCGCGCCAGGTGTCTTCGTAGGCTTTCGTGCGGCGCGTCTGGCCGCGGCCGTCGGCGGCCGCTTCGGCGACGTGGTAGTCGGCCCCCGACGCGTAGGGGGGGTCGACGTAGGCGAGCTCGAAGGTACCCGCTTCGCCGGCGAGGGTGCCGAGGACGGCGAGGGCGTCCCCTTCGATGAGGCGCTGGGCAACGCCGGATCCGCGCACGATTTCCAGCGGTTCCGCCTCACGGGCTTCGATCTTCGCCCCCGGTCGGAAGGTGCGCCCCGCCCATTGGAGGGTGACCGGCGTTCGCGCGGCCCCCTCGCGGTCTTTGGCTTTGCGCGCACTCACCCCTCTCGGATACCTGAGCGGGCGTGGAAACGGTAGGATCGTCGTCGCCACGTCGGCCGCCCGGCACGTAGATTTTCCATCCGTTAGGTAGATGCAACGGGGGGGGGAACTGGCGCTCTTCTACCGACAGATGATGCGTGAATCCTACAGATAGGTCGTCGACTTTCCCGCGCGCCGGACGAACTCCTTCGTCATTTCCGAGAGCGCCCTTTTTTCTGTGCGGCCGCGCTTTGCCGGCCTAGGAACGCGGCCGTTTCGTGGGAATGCTGTGGCACGTTGACACAGTCGCTTCTTCCGACTTCGAGGACTCGCAATCGCGTGCTAGCCCCATAGACTGGTTAAATCTGCGTCCCCCCGAACGCCGATTCAACAACCATCATCCGCCACCAGTCGCCCGCCCGAGGAGACTCCCTGTGCCCCACGCTGCCATCGCTCCGAGCCTGGTCGAGATTCTCCGCGCGCTCCCCGCCACCGAACTCGCGCGGACGACCGAACGCCTCGGCCTCAAGACCGACCCGCGGATGCGGCTCGATGCCCCTTCGCAGGTGGCGCGTCTCCTCGTTTCTGCGCCGGAACTGCGCGATCTTCATCGGCTTCCGCCGCCGACCGTCGAGCTCTTGCACCGCATCGCCGAGAAGGGGGGGCTCCTCACCGTGGCGGCGATCCCGCCGGCCGCCGAGCCGCTCCTCCAGCGGAGTCTGCTCTTCGTTCGTGGGCGCAAAGGCGCATTTGAACTCGTGTTTCCGGCGGCACCCCTGCTCACGCTGAAGCCCTGGGACGGCGAAGACCCGCGGTCGCTCCGCGCGCTGCTGGCGACGACGACGGCGGAGGCCCAGCTTTCGATCGCCTCCCACTACCTCGGCCGCCCGGCAACGCCGCCCCACACGATCGCCCTCGAAGCGGCTTGGGAAGCGCTCGGCGATCCTGCGCGTCTTCGCAAGGAAATCGAAGCACTTGCGCCGACGGAGCGCCGCGTCCTTGAGGCCGTCGAAGCCGAAGGGGGCGAGGTCTACACGGAGGAACTGCTTGAACTGGAGCGGGAGCCGATGCGCCTCCGGTCGGCGAGCGGCTCGATGCCGTCGCGGCGCGGAACCGGGTTTGCCCTGGAGCGGCGCGGCTTCCTGATCCCCCTCCATCCGAACCGCCACGTCGTCCCGACGGAGGTCTCGCGCATCGTCTCCGCCCGCACGAACGCCGAGCGCGAGGTCGCCCGTGCCCAGGTCGTCGGCCTGCTTGCTGGGGAAGATTTCGCCCCGCGTCGGGCGCGATTTTCCTTTGATCCTGCTCCGTTGACGATGGCGCTCGTCCTTGCCGGGCGCGAGTCTGGGGCCGACGTAAAGCCGGGGATCGGCACCCCGAAGTCGCTGATCACCAAGCTCTCGACGCGTTTTGGGCGTGATCCCCAAGCGGTCGCGCTCCTCCTTTCGCTCTCGCGGGCGATCGGCCTCTGGGACCCGCATGCCGGCAATCTGGCAGCGCCGCCCGGCTCCGAGGCGATGGATGCGCTCCCGGGGCTGCTTTTCCGCGCCTGGCAACGGGGCGGCGCCTGGGACGAAGCGCGCCCGGAATCGGAGATGCTGCGCCTCGCCGAAGGGGCCCGCGACGCGAGCGTTGTCGAAAAAATCCGCGCGCTTCTCCTGGAAACACTTGTCGATTTGGCAGAGCCTTCTGCCGTCGGCGCCGGCAAAGCCAAACACGACGACGCGCCGGCGACCGCCGCCTGGATCCCCTGGCGCTCCCTCGCCGCCTACCTCGAGCGCGATGCGCGCATGCCCGGCTTGGCGCGCGCGCTCCGTCGCTGGGCCGGTCGTGTCGGGCTTCCGCCGCCGTCCCCCCTTGATATCATTCATCGAATCGTCGTCGAGTCGTTGCCCGCCCTCGGCATCATCGACCTCGGGGATGAGCCGGTCGGCGACGCGGAACCGGGCGCTGCCGGCGATCTCGTCCTTCGGCTCACCGCCCGCGGACGGGCGCTGCTGGCGACGGGGAAGGTCGATGCACCGGTCGCGCCGGCGAAATCGCTCCGCAACGACGCGACGCCGGTCGCTTCGAAGTTCGTCGATTCCCAGGTGCTGCGAATCGGTCGAAGTGCTCGAATTAGCAATATTTTTGCCGTCGCTCCCTTCGTCGACATCGGGCGCACGGAGGACGCCCTCGATCTCCTCCTCGCCCCGGCGACCCTCGCCCGCGCCCTCTCGACCGGCATCGAAGCCGACGCTCTCCGCGTGCGCATCGAAGCGCTCGCCCCGCTCCCGGACGCCGTCTCGCGCACCCTTGCCCAGGCGAGCGTCGTCCTCGGCCGCTGCGAGGTCGTCCCCGCCTCCGGCTTCCTCTGGGTCGACGACGCGAGCGTTCGCGAGCTGCTCGCCACCCGGAAATCGACGCAAGACCTCTTCGTCAACCCGTCGCCGCCCGGCGGCCTCCTGATCGGGGCGACGATCGACATCGACAAGCTCGTCCGTCGCTGCCGCGCGGTAGGCGTTGAAATCATTCATGAAGGTCAGGTCTTGCGGGCGACGACGACGAGCGGTTTCACGCCGATCGTTCGAACGACGCCCGCTGCCGGGATGCCGCGCATGACGCCGGCTGCCGGTACCGTCCGTGCGCGGAAGTAACGTCGAATCGCCTGGCGATTGGCGGCGGCGCCCGATACCGTCCCTGCGCGGCGCGGTTTTACGCGTGTGAAGGATCGCCGGTGGCAAGCGAATACGATTCCCAGAAACCGCGGGTGTCGGTCGAGACGATCCCGATCGGGATGATGAACGTCTCCGATCTGGCGATCGCACGCGGGTCGGCCGCCGAGCGCCCGAGCTCAGATCCTGGGCCCGACGCCGCGGAACCGCATGGTTCGCGCCCCGGTCGCCCGCCGGCACCACGGATGACGCCGATCGATCCGGAAGTGCTCCGAAACGCAGCAAAAAGCCCCCAATCGGACAGCGACGGCGAAAGCGAAGTTAACGCGTTCCTGCCGGCGGCGGGCCCCTCGAAGGCGCTCCCGATCGTCGGCGGGCTTGTACTCGGTTTGGGGATCCTCGGCGGCATCGCCGCCTACTCGCGCACCCGCGACCCGGCGCCGACCGTCACCCCCGCTTCGGCAACTCCGGCGACCACCATCCCCGCGGTTTCGGCAGCGCCCGCCGTGACGGCTCCGCCTGAGGTGCCGGCCGCGGCAACGGGAACGACTGCGCCGGCCCTCGCCGCCGACGCCACGAAGGGCGCCAGCCCTGCGCCGAACCCGCCCGCAAACGGCAAGGCGCCGCCGAAAGCGACGGCGACGACGCCCGCACCGGTGGTGACCGCCGCCCCGCCAGCGGCGGCGGCCCCGAAGCCCAAAGGCAAGGACGAAGACGACCCCTGGAAGTGAGTGCTTGAGCGCCGCGTTGCGTTCGCGTAACTTTCAGGAATGATTCTTCAATTTGTGGGTGTTGTCCGCACGCTTTCCGCTGCGGCTGGCCTCTTCTTCCTGTTTTCCTGCGGCGGCGTCTACGGCGGCGGTTCGGAGGCCCGCTCGGAAGCCCACCGCAGCTGCGTCCACGGCTGCGCGGCGCGCCACGACGATTGTATGTTGCAAGCATCGTCCGCGGTCGGGGTGCGCGCCTGCGACGGCGAGCGCCAGGCGTGCAGCGAGGGATGTGCACGATGAGCGCCGCGACCCGGGCGCTTGCCCTCAGCGCGCTCTTCGCCACGGCCGCCTGTGTACCGCCCTACCGGGCGCCGCGCCTCGACGAGCCCCACGCCGTCGTGAAGCTTCGCCGGAGTTACCTCTCGAAGGCGGGGACGTCCCTCCACGAAGATCTCCGGATCGACGACCACCGCGCCTTCGAGGCGGGGGTCCGTGCCGGCGACGTCGATGCCCCGCGCATCGACGCCCTCCTCGTGCACCCTCGCGCCGGTACCTTCTCGTTTTCAAGCCAGTTTTCTCACGTCGAAAACCGGTTCGTCACCGAGTCGTATTCGGTACAGGTCCCCTACACCGTCAACAGTTACGGGACCTGCGGCTACGGCAGATCGAGCTACGGCTGTTCGCAGACGACGACCCAATATCGTACCGAGTACCGCACGCGGCAGGTCTGGAAAGACGTCGTCATCGACGACGGCACGTGCCATCTCCGTCTGCGCTTTGCGCCCTCGCCGAACGGGATTTATCTCCTCGAATACCAGTATCTCGAGCCTCGAGAATGCCGACTTACCTGTTTTGAGCAGCGCCCAAAACCCGACGGAACCTTCGAGAACACGCCGTGCGCGGTACCGCCGGCGGAGTAGGTCGGGACCTTAGATCTGGCCCTGCGGAGTCCGGGTTGTCCCGTCCAGCGTTTCCCGGACCTTCGCTGCCAACTCGGCCTTGGTGAAGGGCTTCTGGATGAAGTTCAACCCATCCTCAGCGACGCCGTATTGGGCGAGCACGTCGGCCGTGTAGCCGGACATGAACATGCGCTTGAGGTTCGGAAACAACGCGAGAAGCGCGTTTGCGAGGTCGCGGCCGTTCCTGTCCGGCATGATCACGTCGGCGAGCAGCAGGTGGACATGACGGTTCTCCGTGGCGAGCCGAATCGCCTCGACCGCCGTGCTTGCCGCGAGCACCTGGAAGCCGAGGCCTTCGAGCATCCGCTTGGTCACCTTCAAAATGGCCGGCTCGTCTTCGACCAGGAGAATCGTTTCATGGCCCCCCAGGGCGGGGCGAACAGCGGTCTGCGCGTCGTGATCGGTGATTCCGAAATGACGAGGCAAATAGAGGGAGAACGTCGTCCCCCGGCCCAGCTCGCTTTCGACATCGATGAAACCGCCGTTCTGACGGATGATCCCGTACACGGTCGCCAAACCGAGCCCGGTGCCTTTGCCGACCTCTTTGGTCGTAAAGAACGGCTCGAAGATTCGGGCTCGCGTCTCCCTACCCATGCCAAGTCCGTTGTCGCGGACGGCGAGCCTCACGTAGTCGCCCGGTACCGCGCCCGCGTCGGTGCAGTCGTCCGCGTGGAGGCTCGTGTTCTCCGTTTCAATCGTCAATTTGCCGACATCGGCGATGGCGTCGCGGGCGTTGACGCAGAGATTCGCGAGGATTTGATCGACCTGGGAGGGGTCGATCTTCGTCGGCCACAATTGGGTACCGGGCCGCCAATGAATCCGGATGTTTTCGCCGAGAAGCCGCTCCAGCATCTTCAACATGCCCGCGACGGTTTCGTTCAGGTCGAGCACCTTGGGGACGACGGTCTGCCGGCGGGCGAACGCGAGGAGTTGTCGGGTGAGGTCGGCGGAACGGGTGGCCGCCTTTCGGACCTCTTCGAGGTCGTTGTAGAGGGGGAGCGAAGGCGCGATCCCCTCCATGGCGAGCTCGGTGTAGGCCAAGACGACGCCGAGCATGTTGTTGAAGTCGTGAGCGATTCCCCCCGCGAGGCGACCGACCGACTCCATCTTCTGGGCTTGGTGGAACAACTCGTCGCGGAGCTTTCGTTCGGTGATGTCGGTAAAGGTGCAGACGACCTCACGGACCGCCCCGTCAGGTTCCAGCGTCGGGCTAGACCGCCCGTGGGTTGCATCGATCCGCCGCGTTGACGGCGGATCCAACTT
>DYPH01000150.1 GCA_020720045.1 Sorangium cellulosum
ATTGCTTTGATCACATCCCGTGTAAATTGCAATTCCGAGCAGCTACCTAGCGGCCATCGAGTCCAAGCACGGTGAGTGGCTCGTCCGAGAGGGAGAATTGGAGGTCGTCGCCAAGCTCGACCGGGTCGGCCGGCTCGCCATCGAGGAAGAGGCGTCCACGGCGGGTCTTCGAGATGAGTTCGACGGAGCTTCTTGCATCGAGAACTCGTTTACGTAGTTGAATTCGTTCCCCTTCTCGCTGGTAGGGCTCTCGAACCACGAATTGAAGGCGTCGCGCTTCGAGCGGGAGGACCCGTCCTCCCGCACTTCGAAGGGCGGCGGTCGACCCGGCGGGAGGGCCCACCCAAATGCCGCTCGATTTCTGCTCTTCAGAGGCGATTTCACGGCCCGTCCCCGAACGAAGGGTCAACACATAACGGGTCGTTGCTGCCGGCGATGCGTGGCAAAAGAGTGCTTCATTGAGTACGCGATTTGTGCGCACGACGCCGTTGTGCACGACCTTCATTCGGGCGAGTTGTGTCGCGCCGAGCGTACCTTCGACGGCGCGGCAAAGCAGCGCCGTTGCGTTAAATTTGTCTCCCGCGCAAAAGAAGCCAACGCTCGAAGACGGGGCACTATTTATGCCGAGTACAGGGACGTCGCGACCAAGCCGCCGCGAGGTGGCTAGGAACGTTCCGTCGCCGCCGACGGTGACGACAAGCTCCGCATCTGCCGGGAGTTCAAGATCCCCATTTCCTTGAAGTTCAAGGACATCGAGCGGCTGTTTCGACAGCCACCCTCGGAGCACCTTGACGGTGGCGACGTGCTCGTCGTGTGTGCTTCGGAGTCGTGCAACCGCGGGTGACTTCGCATCGAGAAGTTCGAGTGTTCGAGCATCTTGGGCTTCGGTGACGAAGCGCGTGAACGACGTTTCTTTTGCGACGAGAACAACCTTCATGAAAGACGCTCCAAAGAGCGAAGTGTTTCGTCGAGGCGACGAAGGAGCAACTCCGTTTTGAGATCTTGCAGGGATCCGTCGGCACAGCCTTCAAGCGCTTCGGCCAGCGAAATGTCGGCAAAATCTCCAAAATCTTCGAGCGGGCCACCGTCGCCTTCCGGCGCAGAGCGGGGGAGGCCCGTCACGTCGGCGGCGAAGAAAAAGAGGCGCTCGGCCAGAACTCCGGCGGCGCCAAAAACGGGGGGACCGAGCGCGAGAAGCGAAGCCGCTGGGACGGAAAAACCAAGTTCTTCCGAGAGTTCACGCGCTGCCGCCTCCGCGGGGGTTTCGTCGTGATCAATGAGGCCAGCGGCGACTTCCCAAAGGGGCACACACGGGACGGTATCGCCTGCATTTTCCCCGCGTCCGAAGACGAGAGGTGGTCGAAGCACCGTGCGTAGCGAGACCCGGATTGAGCTATCTGCTCGAAAATACGCACAAATTACCGCTGCGTCGCTTCGCGTCCGCTCCACCACGTCGTAGTTCACGATGCGCGGATCGTCCTCCACGCAGAAGGTGACGCGCCGAAGGGAGAGGAAGGGCGGATCGCCAGCGGTGGCGCGGGAAACCGAACGAACGTGAAGGGCGCGCGCCGTCGTTGCCAGCAAATTTCGGCGCGGCGGGTGCGATTGCTCGTTCACAGGCGGAGCCTACGGAAGCGCCCCCTTGCTTCGCAAGCGGAATGCGCCCCTCGACCTGGACCGATGCTTGGTCGATCCGACACAAAAAAGAGATCCTTCGGCGGGGCAGTGCCGTAATCGCGTCCCGCCAGCCACGGCTCGGCGAAACCGATCCCCCGAGAAAAAGCCGGCGCTCGTCGTGTTCGTCGACCGCGCCAAGAAAATCGGAAGGGTCGGTCGCGAAACGTCGTTAGGATGCCGTCGCTTCTCCGTTCTTTCCAGGGAACCTCTCGTCCGCACCGCGGTCGAGCGCCCCTCGAATCTTCGGCCCCTGCGCGGGCGAGCATCGGAACGGCCAGAGAAGACTCGCCCCGGGAGAACGTTTGCCCATGTCCGCCATCGCTACCCGTCTCGATCCCATCGCGCGCCCGGCGCGTCGCGCAGAGCACCGCCTCCGCCTTCGCCGCGCGTTTGCCTACGCGGTCGTAGCCCTCGCCGTTGGTCTCTTTGCGGCTCTCGTCGTCCTGGTGCTTCGAAAACTCGGAATTGTGGCCGAAAAGCGGGCTCTTGTTGCGTTCGTGAGTGCGGCCGCAGGCACCGCGTTGACGTTCGTGATCGGGTGGCTTCTCCCGCTCCCCCCGCGTGCCGGTTCCCTCGCGATCGATCGTCACTTTCAGCTGTCTGATCGCTTTTCAAGCGCGCTCGCCTTCGCGACGCTGCCTGCCGCCGAGCGCACGCCGTTTATGGAAGCGGCCGTCGAAGACGCGCTTTCCGTCGCTGGAAAGGTCGATGCTGCAAAGGCGGTTCCCATTCCCGTTCCGCGGGAGTGGCCGCTCGTCGTAGGTCTCTCCGCGATGCTGGGAATCGCGGCACTTTTCGAGATTCGTCGCCACGAAACTATCGTTCATGCGGACGTGCTCGATCCTGTCGAAGTAACCGCCGACGACATGGACGAGTACAAGCAGTTCCTCAAGGAACTCGAAAAGAAGCAGGAGACTCCGGAGGCGCAAGCGGCGACAAAAGAGTTCAATCAGCTCATCGACGACCTGGCGAACAAGCGTCTCGATCGGACCGAAGCGTACAAGCGGATGCAGCAGCTCGAAGACAAGCTGATGCAGGGTAAAGAAGCCGATAAGAAATCCTTCGAAGAAGCCCTCGAGAAAATGGGCGAAGAGCTCAAGAAGAGCGATCTAACGAAGCAGCTTGGAGAATCCCTTTCGCAGGCGAAGCTCGCTCAGGCAGAAAAAGACGCCAAGGAACTCGCCAAGAAGCTCCGCGAGCAGGGCGGGAAGATGGATAAGGGGCAGCTCGACAAAATGCGCGAGGCGTTGAAGAACGCTGGGAAATCGCAAGAAGAGCGGAAAGCGGAGCTCGAGAAGAAGCGCGCTGAACTCGAAAAGCAGCTTCTTGAGCAAAAGAAGAAGGCAGCTGCAAAACCCGACGACGAGCAAGAGAAGAGCCTCCTCAAGAAGAAGGAGCGCGACCTCGAAAAGCTACAGCGCGATCAGGACCAGCAGGCCGCGACGCAGCGCCAGCTCGACCGACTCGACCGCGAATTGCAAGAGGCGGCGGAAGACATCGGCAAGCAGCTTGGCCTCTCCGCCGATGACCTCGACCAGGGGGCGGAAGACTTGAATCGGATGGCTCGTGAACAGATGAGTCAAGAGGAGAAGGAGCAACTGCGCCAGAAGCTCCAGGAACTGCGCGAAATGCTCCGTCAGCAAGGGCAGGGCGGAAAAGGCCAGATGGTCCGACTTCAGCGCTTCCAACAAAGCGCGCGCGGCCAGCAGGGCCAGGGCCAGGGACAAGGCCAACCCCAACAAGGCCAGGGGCAAGGTCAGCAGGGGCAGGGGCAAGGTCAACAGGGGCAGGGTCAAGGACAGGGCCAAGGACAGGGCCAAGGACAGGGCCAAGGAAAGGGCCAAGGTCAGGGCCAAGGTCAGGGCCAAGGCCAAGGTCAGGGCCAAATGTGGGTTGTCGGGCCCAATGGGGAGAAGATCCTCATGATCAGCAAGGGGGCCGGCCAAGGGCAGGGTTCCGGTCAAGGCCAGGGGGCTGGCCAGGGCGGGCAAGGGGCTGGCACCGGCCACGACGAAAAGATGTTGGGGAAGGCCACGAATGCGAAGGTGGGGACCCAAGACACGCAGGTCCAAGGCCAGGACACCGGGAACGGCGAGAGCCGCAGTCAAGTGATCCTCGGGGCCGCCGAAAAAGGATTTGCGTCCCGCGGCTACCAGAACGTCTATCGCGAGTACCAAACAGTTGCTGAAGAGGCATTGAAACAGGACGAGATTCCTGGCGGTTATCGCTTCTACGTGCGGCGCTACTTCCAGTTGATCCGTCCGAGGGATGGCTCCGATTCCGCGCCCGTTCAGAAGCCGTGAACGTACACCCTATTCGTAAGTAAAAATCTTTCAAACGATTCGCGGATGCGAAGTTCGAGCGTGCCTGTGAAAGGAAAAGAAATGACCGAGACGACGACGGCCGTGAAGGAGCAAGTAGCGACTTTTCGAAATCACATCGAAGCGCTCCGAGCGGAAATCGGGAAGGCAATTGTCGGCAACCGCGAGGTTATCGACGGGGTATTGATCTGCCTTCTTGCAGGCGGCCATGCGCTCCTTGAAGGTGTCCCCGGGCTCGGGAAGACGATGTTGGTCCGTACGCTCGCGGAAACGCTGAGCTTGACCTTCTCCCGCGTTCAATTCACGCCTGACCTGATGCCGGCGGACATCGTCGGCACGACCGTGATCAACGAGAACGAAGCGGGGGGAAAAGTCTTCGACTTTCGCAAAGGGCCTGTCTTCGCGCATATTCTCCTCGCCGACGAAATCAATCGCGCAACACCGAAGACCCAGTCGGCACTTCTCGAGGCGATGGCGGAGCAGCGTGTGTCTGTCGGCGGCCGCACGTATCCCCTCGAAGCACCATTTATCGTCCTCGCGACGCAGAACCCCTTGGAACAGGAGGGGACTTACCCGCTACCCGAGGCGCAGCTCGACCGCTTCTTGTTTAAGCTCGAAGTACCCTTCCCGAATCGCGAGGAACTGCACGAAATTCTCGACCGCACGACTGGGATCGATGTCGGAGCGCCGCAAGCGGTCGTCGACCGTGCTGCCATCGTTCAAATGCAGAAGCTTGTTCGCGAAGTGCCGGTCGCCCGACACGTCCAAGACTTCGCAATTCGCTTGGTTCAAGCGACCCATCCGGACGGTCCCGATGCGCCGAAGACCGTGCAGCGATTTGTGAAGTTTGGAGCATCGCCGCGTGGCGCCCAGTCGGTTTTGCTTGCGGCGAAGATTCGAGCGCTCTTCGAGGGGCGTTTTGCTGCCGCGGTCGACGACGTGAAGGCGGTTGCTTTGCCCGCGTTGCGCCATCGAATGATCCTCAATTTCGAAGGCGAGGCAGAAGGGATCAAGACCGACGCCGTCCTGACGGAGATCTTGAAGTCTATTCCCGAAACGAAGGCACTTGCAACGGCGAAGGGGGCGGCCGTTGGGGCTTCTTGATTCGATCTTCAAGCCGAAGAAATCCGCCGTTGAAGCTGCTACCGAGGAGCTTTTTGACGACGAGTTTCAGCGAAAACTTGATTACCTTGCGCTTGTCAGCCGAAAGGTATTCTCGGGGAGAAACCGCGCAGAACGCCGTACAAAGAAGAGCGGTAGCGGGATCGAATTCGCCGACCATCGGGACTACCAGCCCGGCGACGACTTCCGCACCCTCGACTGGAACGTCTACCGCCGTTTCGGACGTTTGCTCGTGCGGCTCTTCGAAGAGGAAGAGGACCTCGCGATCTACTTCATCATTGATGTGAGTGGGAGCATGGCCTTCGGGGATGGCGCGAAGCTCCGTTACGCGAAGAAAATCGCCGCGGCGCTTGCCTACGTCGGGCTTGCGAACCTCGATCGCGTTTCTGTCGTATCGACTTCTGATCAAATGATGGATCGGATGCAGGAGACGCGTGGAAAGGCTCGAATTTTCAAGCTGTTTCGCTTTTTGACCGAGGTTCAACCTCGTGGGGAAACTGACCTCGAGTCGGCTCTTCGGACATTTGTCGCTCGGCACAAGCGCCGCGGCCTCGCTGTACTCGTCACCGATTTGTATGATCCGAAAGGCTTCGAGGCGGGGATTAACGTCCTCCGGTACAACAAGTTTGACCCGTTCGTTCTTCACGTCACGGATGAACGGGAGGCGAAGCCCGAGTTGGCCGGGGATGTTCTCCTTTACGACTGCGAGTCTGGGGACGAGCGCGAGGCGACGGTTACTGCGAAGGTTCTTGAGAAATTCGCGACCGTTTACCGCGAGTACCTCGACGAAGTTGAGCGATTCTGCACCTCCCACCAAGTCCCCTATTTTCGCGCAGACGTAGGCATCCCTTTTGATGAACTCGTTCTTCGCGTCTTCCGCCGTGGAGGATTCCTCCGGTGAATTTTGCAGGGCTCCCGTTCGCCCAACTCGCTGGAATTTTTGCAGCCGCCGCCGTTGTTGCGACGGCGCTCTACATTCTGAAACTGCGGCGTCGTGCCGTTGCCGTCCCCTTTTCACCGCTCTGGCAGCGGATCCTTCAGGACAAAGAGGCGACGAGTCTCTTTTCCCGCCTGAAGCGCCTTCTCTCGCTACTTCTCCAGCTTCTCCTCGTCGCTTTACTCGTGTTGGCGCTTGGCGATCCGCGGGCTGCGGTTGGCCTTGTCAAGGGGCGTACCCTCGTCGTTCTTGTCGACACAAGCGCAAGTATGCAAGCTACCGATGCGCCGCCATTTGTGACGCGTCTAGACAAAGCAAAAGCAGAGATCAAAGGGCTCGTGACCGGCCTCGGCGGTGCCGATCGAATGCTCATCGCTGAGATGAGCGCGACCACGACGCCACTCGGACCGTTTTCTGGCGACACCGGCGAGCTTGAGCGGAGTCTGGATGGACTTGCGCCGACGGAGGCCCGTGCCGACTTCCCTCGGGCTCTACGCTTTGCACTTGATGCGGTTCGCGGTGCGGAAAACCCTGAAGTCGTTATCGTTTCTGACGGGGCACTCGGCGAAGCAAAGGACGCATTTGGGGATGTGCGTCTCGGTGAGACGAAGCTCTCGTTTGTGAAGGTCGGAACAGAAGCGCGAAACGTCGGCGTGACCGAGTTCTCCGTTCGACGCTATCCCCTCGATAAAAATCGCTACGAGGTGATGCTCGAACTCGAGAATACGGGGCCGGAAACCGAAGACGTGGAATTGTCGCTGTTCGGAGACGACACCCTCGTCGACGTTACGAAACTCCGTTTGAAAGCGGGGGAGAAGCTCCCTCGCTTCTATCCCAATCTTTCGGGAGCAAGCCGTACCCTCGAGGCCAAGCTTCGTCCGCTTGGCACTTCGAAAGATTTCCTCCCTGCGGACGATCACGCTTACGCGCTTCTCCCCGAGCGCCGGCGCGCGAAAGTGCTTGTTGTAACTTCGGGAAATACCTACCTCGAAGCGGCCCTGCTCTTGGACGAATACCTCGACGTCGAGCAGATCGCGCCAGCGGCTTACGCGACCTCGAAGGCAACCCAGACGGCGAAGTACGACGTTGTGATTTTTGACGGAGTTACGCCGCTTGTTCCCGTAGAGACGAACGCGCTCTACCTCGATCCATCCGGGGACGGATCGCCGGTCAAGGTAGGCGAAGAGATCAAGTTTCCCGGGTTTGACAAGATTGATCGCAAGCATCCGACGGTGCGCTTTCTTGCCCTCGATGACGTCAACATCGCGAGTGGTCATGCGCTCACTCCCCAAAAAGACGACAAGGTCGTTGGCGCGTCCGACCAGGGGGCAATTCTGGTTGCGGGGCAGCGTTCTGGAAAGAAATTCGTCGCCCTTGGGTTCGACGTTCGCGGGAGCGACCTGCCCCTGCGCATGGCGTGGCCCCTCTTCCTGCTCGACTCGATCAATTGGTTCACCGACGAAGATGCTCAATATCTTTCGAGCTTTCGTACTGGCGAAGTTTGGCGGATCCCTCTCGCGGAGCCGGTCCCGACCGTTACCCTCCATGCCCCCGGCGGCGCGGCGGTTGTGCTGCCGGCGAAAGATGGTCGAGCCTCCTACCTGGGGGAACGAGCCGGCTTTTACGACATGACCGCGGGAGCCTCTTCAACGCGATTCGCGGCCAACCTCCTCGACCGTGAGGAGAGCGCGCTCTCCTCTCGAGACACCTTGACCGTTGACGGAAAAGAGGCGGGGCGTGTGGCCGCATTCTCCATCAGCCCCCGCCGCGATTTCTGGGTCTATCTGCTGCTCGCCGCCGTCGTACTGACCGCCGTCGAATGGGCTACCTATCACCGTCGGGTGACCGTATGACTCCCGCCAACGCTACCCGATTGCGTAAGATTCTCGGTGGGTTCGCGCTCCTCGCATTCACGAGCGCGCTCCTCTGGGGCTATCTTCGGTACGTCTATTTTGCGCCGAGCGTGCTCTCGTTCACGCGCGGCGGGAAGGACTACGAGCTCCTCGCGCCGAAGATGCTCGGGCTCGGGCTGCTCGCCCCCTACTTCATCTGGCTTGTCGGGAAGAGCCTGGCCGACCTCCCATGGCCCCAGCGGATTTTCTCAGTTGTTCTGCGCATTTCCTTCGTTATTCTCCTCGCCCTCGGGCTCTCGCGCCTCGCGCGAACGGCGACGGATAGCAAGGTTGCAACGGTTTTCTTGGTCGACGTCTCCGACTCCGTCCCGGACGCCGCCCTGGAGGACGCTCAGGCCGCGATCCAGAAAGTTCTCGACGAAAAACCGAAGGATGGGCTGGTGAAGGTGGTGACCTTCGCGCGCCGTCCGCGCGTCGTCGAACTCGAGAACGATGGGAAGAAGGCGCCGAAGATCCTTCGCCACGACATCCTTGAAGGGACCGAATCGGCCGACAAGACCAAGGTTTCAAAGGGGTTAGGGGCCGGAACCGATGTCGGGAGCGCCCTCGAGCTTTCGTTCGGCCTTTTCCCCGCCGGATACCTCCGCCGAGCGGTTCTGCTCACCGACGGCGTCGAAACCGACGGTGACCTTCTCGCCCAGGCGAGCCGGGCGAAAGGCTTTGGAATCAAGCTTTTTGCCGCCCCCTACACGCGACCGGTCCCCGGTGAAGTAGCTCTCCGGAAGATTGACGTCCCGGACAAGGTGCGCGTCGGCGAGCCCTTTCTGCTCCACGCGCAGATCTTTTCGAACCGTCCGCAGACGATAAAGGCGACCCTCAAGCAAGGGGAGGCGATCAACGGCCTTGACGGGATTCGCGATGTGAAGCTCGAGCCGGGCGACAACGATGTCGTATTTAAGAGCGTTGTTCGCGTTGCTGGCGAGGTGACCTACTCCCTCGATCTTTCGGGAATTCCTGAGGACCGTTTCAAAGAAAACAATCAATCTACGGTCAGCGTTGCCGTTCCCGGAAAACCGACTGTTCTCTACGCGGAAGGCAGTCAAGGGCGCGCGAATTACCTCGCGAGTGCGCTCTCGGCCCAAGACTTCGACGTCGATGTTCGTTCGCCGCGCGATCTCCCGTCGAGCCTCCGTGAACTCGAACGCTATGATTTCGTGATTCTCTCGGATGCCCCGGCGGAGACGGTCAGTCTCACCCAGCAAGAAGCCCTGGAAGGGTATTGCCGTGACCTTGGCGGTGGATTTCTCTTTGCGGGCGGCGAGCACGGCTTCGGGTTGGGCGGTTGGGCCCACACGACGGTAGAGCGAATGCTTCCGGTCCGCATGGACGCGGAAAAGAAGCGCGATGAACCCCAGGTCGCCATGGAACTCGTCATCGACCGTTCCGGCTCGATGAGTGGGTTGCCCCTCGAAATGGCCAAAGCGGCTGCAAAAGCGACCGCAGATACCCTCGATGGGGAAGACCTTCTCGAAGTCATTGCTTTCGATTCGTCACCGCTGAAGATTGTTCGAATGACGCCGGCCAAACACCGCGCGCGTATTCAGGGCGATATCGCGCGAATCACGCCGGGGGGCGGCACTGAGATTTTTCCCGCCCTCGATGCCGGCTACCAGTCGCTGTCCGTCACACGTGCAAAGCGGAAGCACGTCATCTTACTCACGGATGGCCAGGCTCCCCAAGGTGGAATTCGCGACCTCGTTCAGACGATGGCTGCGGAAGGAATGACCGTGTCTTCCATCGGGCTAGGCAGCGGCGTTGACGAGCAGCTTCTCCGAATGATCGCAGATTTGGGCGGCGGCCGCTTTTACAAGGTCCTCGATCCCCAATCGCTTCCGCGTGTATTCACGCGCGAGACGGAAATGGTGAGCCGGAATGCCGCCGTCGAAGAGTACTTTCAGCCGAAAGTTGTGAACCCGGCCGGATTCCTCGCAGGAATCCCGATTGCAGAATCCCCATTTCTGCACGGCTATGTCGCGACGCGTATGAAGCCTCCGCCGGCTCAGGAAATTCTGACGTCGGAAGTCTCCGAGCCGATTCTCGCACGTTGGCACGTCGGCCTAGGCTGGTCGCTTGCATGGACTTCTGACGTGAAGAACCTCTGGGCCGTCGAGTGGCTCCGTTGGCCCCTCTACGGCCAATTCTGGGGGCAACTTGTGCGCGAGCACATGCGTCAAAAGAAGCGACAAACGTTCGACATGCACGCGTCGATCGACACGGCGACCGGTCGTGTGCGCGCGTACATCGACGCAATTGGTGGCGACGATAGCTTCCAAAACGGCCTCGATGCCAAGCTCACGCTGAAAGGGCCGCTCACCGGAACAAACGCCGGCGAGTCCAAGCAGATCGTCATGCGTCAAACGGCACCGGGGCGCTACGAGGCCGACTTTGCGATGGCCCGGTACGGGAGTTTCCTCCTGCACGCCGCGCTCGAAAAACCGGTCGACGACGGCAAGGGGGGGCAAAAGAGCGTCCAAGTTGCCGAGAGCTACGGGCACATTCAGAACCCGTATCCGCGGGAATATGCCGTCTTTGCCGCCGACACGGAAACCTTGAAAAAGGCGACTGACAATCGCATCGACCCGACACCGGCTGCGCTCTGGGACGCGGCCGGCGAGACGATCAAATACCACGAAGACCTATGGTCGCGCTTCGTGGGGGCTGCCGTCGCGTTGTACCTCGTCGATCTCCTCATCCGCCGCGTGCGCTTCTTCGATCGCAAGAAGACCGCGAAGCCGAGCTTCGTGAAGCGACCTGCGTAACTTTCGTTGCGCCAAGCGGCACAGCCCGTCGCGCTTCTTGCAACTGGCCCAGCAATCTTCGCGAAGTTTGCTGGGCTTTTTGCGTCCGAAATTCCCAAATCCCTCAAGCACTTTATCTTCTTGGGGCGATGCAGCGCCGTTGGTATGACGCAACAACTTGTTCCTCGCCCGCTAGCGCGGATCGAGGAACAAGTTGGTCTCCGGCTGGCGAAGCGCCGGATCGGAGAACAGGTTTTCATTTTCTTCCTGGTACGGCGCCCGCTTCGGTCGCCTTGTGCCCCGAACCCTAGGACCTCCGTGGCCGCAAACGACGCCCCCCTCCGCACCTACGACGAGCTCTTTGCGCCTCTCCACGGCGCGGAAAAACCTGCGAGCGCGTGGCGCGTCGGCGCGGAGATGGAAAAGTTTGGCGTTACCGCGGACGGGGCCCCACTCCCGTTTCATGCGGTGAATGGTGGTCCGAGCGTCGAAGCGTTCCTCACGATGTTCCTGAAAGAACATCGTTTTTTTGCCGAACCTGAGTACGAAGGCGGCCCCGTGATCGCGCTCGCCCGTGAAGAGGCGGGGCTCCGGGAATCGATCACCCTCGAGCCGGGCAGCCAGTTTGAGCTTTCCGGCGCCGCCCACAGCTCGATGTTCGCGATTGCTGCCGAATTCGATGCCCACCTCGCCGCCCTCCGCCCCCTCTCTGAGGAACTCGGCGTCACCTGGCTCGGCACCGGTTTCCACCCGTTTTCGAAGCGCGCCGATTACTCTTTCGTACCGAAGCTGCGGTACGCCGTCATGCGCGAATACTTGCCGACCCGCGGCGAATACGGGCTCGACATGATGCTCCGCACGTCAACCGTGCAAGCGAATTACGATTATTCCGATGAAGCGGACGCGATCAAGAAGCTGCAAGTTGCCACGAAGCTCGCGCCTCTGAATGCGGCACTGTTTGCGAATAGCCCCTTTTACGAGGGCGAGCTTACCGAGAATGCGAGCTACCGTTCGCGGGTCTGGCTCGATGTGGACAACTCGCGCTCCGGCCTTGTTGCGCCCATTTGGCAGGCAGGTGCCGGCTACAAAGAGTACATTGAGTGGGCCCTCGACGCGCCGATGTTCTTGTTTAAGCGTGCCGGGAAAGTGGTCGACAATCGTGGTCAGGCGTTCCGCGACTTCTGGAAAAATGGCTTTCAAGGCCACTTTCCGACGCAGGGCGACTGGGAGACCCACCTCAACACGCTCTTTCCGGAGGTTCGTCTGAAGAAGACGATTGAGATCCGCAGCGCGGACGCGCAAGGAAACGACACCGCCATTGCACTCCCCGCGCTCTGGACGGGGCTCCTGTACGATAGCCAGGCACTCGCGGAAGCGAATGCACTTGTTGCCGATTTCTCCTTTGATGAGATCTCCTCGCTCCGCCCGGTGCTTTGGCAAAAGGGGTTGCAGACGCCCTTCCGCGGCGGGACGCTTGCCGATGTTGCGAGCGACGTCCTTCGCATCGCCGCGGGCGGTCTTGAGCGCCGTGCGATTCGCGACACCTCCGGCGTCGACGAGCGCGTTTTCCTTGCAACCTTGACGGACCTCGTAGGCGCGGGGAAGACGCCGGCCGACCGCGTTCGTGAGCGCCTTGGGCAGAACCCGGCGAAGGCCGACATCCTCGCCGCACTCGCGCTTTAGCCGGCGCAATTCGTTCCCCAATTCGCGCACTTCGTCCCCCCGGAAGGGACCGAGTGCGGTACCCTCCGCCAGCGATGGTTTCCGGCTACCGCCCCTCCCAGCGTTGCCTCGTCGTCGAAGACTCTTCGGCGATGCGACAGCTCCTTGTGTTCGCGCTTGGGCGAATTCCGGGCCTAGGTAGCTGCTCGGAATTGCAATTTACACGGGATGTGATCAAAGCAATG
>DYPH01000281.1 GCA_020720045.1 Sorangium cellulosum
TTTGGAAGGCGCGCGACCCTCAGGCTTCCGCCTCACCCATTCGATGGAAACCGTGCACCCCTGTCATTGCAGGGTGCGAGGAGATGGTCGTCGATTGGGCGTCCGATCCGTATGTGACCCTTATCCAGGCCTATTCGAATGCCGGGACCCCGTTTTACAAGGAAGGAGGGCGTTCCTTCTTCGTGTACCAGCGAAAATTCCCACCTCCCGGGGGGGGCGTTGCCTACGTCGGTGAGCAGACGGTCGTCGAAGAAATCGGGGTGGGGCCCCGTTTCGTGCTCGGCGAAGCACCACCCTTTAGCGCCATCGCCGTCGCGACGTTTGGCGGCGGCAGTGTCGGGCTCTCCGCTCATCCGCGCGGCACCCGAAAGTCCTTTGAGTACGCGTTCAACATCGACCAAAAGACCTCCGAAAGCGCCGTCTGGGACCTAGCCCCCCTCGGGATCCCTGAAGACGATCTCGGAATCCCTCTGAACTACGGCGCCCGCTTCTCCCATTCGTCGGGCACCGCTCCGCTCACGGTCCTCACCGACGTCCGTGCGAAGACGATCTTCGGCCTCACCGAGCGTCGCGACTGGTTTGCGCAACAGGTGCGCGGCGACGGCCTCTTCGCGATGAATCAGTCGATCAATCGCCTCGATTTCATCGACTGGGCCGGCAAAGTCACTGGCCTTCACTCTCCACCGGTCGGATGGGACCTCTACGAACCCAAACTCGACCGGGACTCAAACACACTGGTCTGGTTCGAAATGCGAACCGACAACCTCCGGAAGAGCAACCTCTTCATGTCTCCAGCGAACGCCGGTGCGCTGACGCCACGGTTGGTGCGCGCCGTGGACGTCGGCGAAAACGGGCGGTACGTGAGCCCGCCCGTCATCAACGGCGATCTCGTCGCCTACAACGTCAGTAAGACGGAGGTGCACGTTGTCCGGCTCTCTACTGGCGAGACGCGAACTGTCGCCTCTCCGGCACCTTATCGGGGCTGGGGCGAGCCCTGGTACGTCGACAGTGAGTTCGTCTGGGCACCCGAAGCCAGCGGGTCGGGCGGGGTTGCTTCGATGCTTCGCCTCCGCTGGAAAGACGCGCCGATCGTCCCCTGACGGGCGACGGTTGAAACGAAGCGCCCGGAGATCTCGCGATCTTCGGGCGTTTTTTCGTTAGACCCTCACAGAGACCGCCCGAGACCGCCGGGATTCCCCTGGCAAGCCCCCCCGGGGGGCCCGTAGCCTGGCGCCATGAGCGACTACCAGTCGCCAGCAAACCTGCGAAGGTAGCCACTGGCTGACAGGTGCGCGTCCGCCCGGAACCACCATGAACGACCGTCTCGTCCGCCCGGCACTTGTTCTCGCGAGCCTCGCGCTAGGCGCCTGCGACTCCTCCCCCCAAGCGAGCCCAAGCGCAGACGCCGCCGTCTCCGATACCGGGGCCCCAAAGAAAGACGCCGGGTTCATCGACCTCGACGGCGGCCCCATCTTCGACGCTGGTGACGGAATCCCTGCCCCCTTTCAAGGGGCCTGGGACCGACTCCCCGGCCTCGAGAAATTCCCGATTTGGAAGGCGCGCGACCCTCAGGCTTCCGCCTCACCCATTCGATGGAAACCGTGTACCCCGGTCCTCGCGGGGTGCGAGGAAATGGTCGTCGATTGGGCCTCCGATCCCTACGTGACCCTTATCCAGGCCTATTCGAATGATTCGAATCCCTTTTACAAGGAAAACGGGCGCTCTTTCTTTATTTACCAACGCCGTTTTCCTCCAGCAGGCGGAGGAGTTGCTTCGATTGGGAAGCAGACCGTCGTCGAGGAAATCGGGGTAGGGCCCCGTTTTGTGCTCGGCGAAGCGCCACCTTTCAGTGCGGTCCCCGTTGCAACGTTTGGCGGAGGATCCGTCGGTGTTTCCTCGCATCCGCAAGCGGTCCGCAAGTCCTACGAGTACGTCTTCAACATCGACCGAAAGACGTCCGAAAGCGCCGTCTGGGATTTGATCCCCCTTGGGATCCCCCAAGACGATCTCGGAATCCCTCTGAACTACGGCTCTCGCTTCTCCCATTCGTCGGGCACGGCGCCACTCACAATCCTCAGCGATGTTGGCACAAAAACCATCTTCGGCCTCACCGAGCGTCGCGACTGGTTCGTGCAGCAGGTACGCGGCGATG
>DYPH01000151.1 GCA_020720045.1 Sorangium cellulosum
TTCGCGAGGACGTGTCGCACTCCGAAAAGGAGATTCCGAGCAGCTACCTAGGGCGTTCCCGCCTCAAGCGCCTGGATGGCGGCTCCGACCGCCTTGGCCATCTCTGTGCAGGATGCATCTTTGTGGGCGAGGATCGCGGCGACGACGACGCGCCCCGCCGGCTCGTGGCCGGGCCCCTTGCAGAAGGTGGCCATCTCAGCGTCGGTCTTGCGGGGGACTTCCTTGTCCTTCCGGCAGGCGTCCTGTTGAATTCGTAAAGCCATTCGGCAGTTTACAAACTCGCGCGGGCGCTTGCTCTCGTCGTCGACGGCCTGTCCCGCTTGGGTTCCGGCGGGGGCCGTCGTCGACCGGGGGCTCCCCGAACAGCCGACGAGCGCCCCGAGGAGCACCACGAACGGGATCCCGCGGGCGTTACTTCGCAACCGGGAGTCGCTTCTTGCCACCCGGGCCGCCGCTGCGGTCGATCTGGAAGTCGTCGCCATCGCTCGCCGCCATCGCCTCCGCCTTGGCGCCGACGACCTTCAGCAGCGCCTCGGCGAGGGCGACAAAGGACGCCGCAACAGCCCCTTCCGGCGCCGCCTTGGTGACCGGCGTCCCCTTGTCGCCCCACTCGCGGACCGACGGGTCGATGGGGAGCGTCGCCAGGAGCGGCGCCTTCGCGAAGTCGGCGACCGCCTGGCCGCCCCCCTTGCCGAAGAGCTCGTGGCGGATGCCGGCGGGGTCGATGAAATAGCTCATGTTCTCGACAATGCCGAGGATCGGAATGGAGACCTTCTCCGCCATAGAGACCGATTTGAAGACGTCATCGGTCGCGACCGCCTGCGGCGTCGTCACAACGACGGCCCCTGTGATCGCCATCTTCTGCGAGAGGGTGAGCGTGACGTCGCCGGTGCCGGGGGGCAGATCAAGCACAAGGAAATCAAGCGGTCCCCAGTTGACGTCGCCGAGGAACTGCTGGAGCGCGCCGTGGAGCATCGGGCCGCGCCAGATGACCGCCTGCTTCGGGTCTTCCAAAAGAAACCCGATACTCATCAGCTTGATGCCGAAGCGCTCGAGGGGTTCAATCGTCTTTCCGTCCATGGAAACCGGCCGGCCACCGACACCGAACATCGTCGGAATCGAGGGGCCGTAGATGTCGGCATCGAGGAGGCCGGCGCGAAAGCCCAACCGAGAGAGGGCCATGGTGAGGTTGGTGGCGACGGTGCTTTTTCCGACGCCCCCTTTCCCGCTCATCACGAGGATCACGTTCTTCACGTGGGGGAGCGGATCGTTGGCAGAAATGGCGCGGGCGACGAGCGGGGCTTCCGAGGACATTGGTGCGGCGCTTAGTACGAAGCGGCGGCGACGGGAAACGATCCCTCCCACGGGCGTGGCCCGAAGTCGCCGTCGCGTTCGCGCGCGAGAATCCGTGCGTTCGTCAAGACACGCTCAAGAAACGCTTTTCGAAACGATTCCGTATGAATGCGACTGGCGAGTAGGTGGATGCGGCTCGCGGCAGCGGCGACGAGCTCGGCCGCTTCTGCGCGCTTTCCGGCGCCGGCGAAGGCCTCAATCATCGCCAAGCGCGCGAGTTCGTCGGAGGCGAGAACCCGGCCGTCCCGCGCGAACGTCCGTGCGACGTGATCGGCGACCACAAGCGCCTCTTCCGCGTGGGGGCCGCCGCGCCCAGCGAGGGCAAGCGTGACGAGCGCATAGAGGCTCGTCTGCGTCGGGAGCGGCATCGGAAGCGCCGCCAGTCCCCGCCGGGCGTGCGCCTCCATTTCCTCAAATTCCAAACGATACCAGGCAGATGCAGCCCGATAGCCCCACGCGATCGCGAGCTGCTCGGCGGGCCCGGTCGCTTCGAGGACCGGCACGAGACGATCGAGGACATCGGCGGCGGCGGAAAAACGTGCAGTACGCAAATAAACGAACGCGAGGTGCAGGTTCGCTTCGCGCTCGAGCGGGGCGAGACCGAGGCGTCGGGCGGCGGCGATCGCCTGAAGAAAGTTCTCTTCGGCGCGGTCATGGAGGCCGAGGCGAAGCGTGGCGGTCGCGAGGGCAATCCGAGCCGCCGCGGCCGACCGGACGTCGCGCGTCTGTTCTCGGTAGGAAATCGCGCGCTCCAAGGCCGCCAGCGGCTCCTCGGGTGAATCGGTAAATTGGGCCCGGAAGACGCGCCCGAGCGCAAATGCCGCGTCGAGGGCGGCCGGATCGAGATCGCCGCGGACCGCCAATTGTTCAAGGCGATCGAGGCGATCGACCGCCTTCGCTTCGCCGATCGCGAGGAGTCTCTCGGTCACCCGAGCAGCCCCAACCACGGCGACGAGCGTCAGCGGCGCGAGCGGCTCCAGCGGGGCCCGCTCGCCGATCGCTACGATGGCGGCACGATCGCCGCGTGCGGCGGCTGCCCCTGCAATTTCCCCGGCGGCGCGGTGGAAGGCAGGCGTCCCCGGTGCGGCGAGGGCAAAGGCCGCCTCGGCGTGGGTGCGGCGCAGGTCGTTGTCGCCGCTCCAATGGCCGATGTCGGCGAGCAACAGGTGAATATCGAGGGGGGTAAAGCTCTCCGCGCGCGCGGCATCGCCGGTTGCGAGGGCGAGCCCCTGCTCGGCGAGCGTCCGTGCAGCGCCAAAGGCATTCCCCTCCAGCGCCGATCGCGCGGCGCGCCCAAAGAAGACCGCCGCCCGTTGGGGGAGCCCGGCCCGCAAGAACTGCTCGGCGACGAGGGAAGGGGCGATTTCGGCGCGTTGTGCAAGGAATTCGGCAGCCCACCGGTGCCCTTCGTTCCGGTCTTCGTCGACGACGGTCGCGTAGGCGGCGGCGCGAAGGAGCGGGTGGCGAAACCGATAGGCGTCGTTGCGCGGGGACGAACTCGGCGGCCCGCTCTTCGTGAAGCGCGGCGAGTCGGGCGTCGACGGGCTCGAAGCGCGGATGCTCGGCGAGAGCAGCACCGGCGGCACCGTGCGAATGCTCGGCACGAGCGACGCTTGAATGCTGACCGAATGTGGCGCCATCGCGGGGCCCGTCCGTTCGCGACCGCCCGCAAATTTGCTGGGAGTCCCGCTGGGATTGGGGCCCCCGTTGCCTGGCGCCCCTTCGAGGGGCGATGGCTGGTCGAGGAGCGTCGCCGAACTCGGCGGGCCGACCGGCGCGAGGATTTCCTTGGCGCAAAGCTCTTCGGTGGTCGCGGCGAGCACCGTCGCGGATAGATTGGGGAGCAGCGCGCGGAGGCCGGCTTCCGGCACGGTGTCGCCAAAAAACGAGGCGACACGGAGCACTCGGCGCGCCTCCGCGGAGAGCCCCGCGAAGCGTGCCTCCAGGATCGCGACGAGGCTTTCGTCGGTGGTCGAACCGGCGACGACGGCGTCGGGATGGCGCGCCAACTCTTCCAAATAAAAGGGGTTTCCCTCGGCCTGGGCGAGGATGCGCTCCACGATTTCTTCCGAGACGGGCGCTTCCGCCTCCTCCCCTTCCAGGAGCGCCGCGAGCAGACGGGCCGCCGCACGGCGGGGGAGCGGGAGGAGGGGCACTTCTAGCGGGGGATCACCGTCGCTTGGCGGGGCGCTCGGCCGCTCGGACACCGACGGAAAATCGCGGCCGGCCAGCACGAGCAGCACCGAACTCGGGACCGTCGCAGCGAGGTGCTCGACGAGGCGCAGGCTCGCTGCATCGGCCCACTGAACGTCGTCGATGAAAAGAACCAAGTTTCCGCCGGCGGCCGCCGCGGCCGAGGCCTCCGCCGTCACAAATCGTACGACGGCGTCTTGGAGGAGGTCCCCCATGAGTCGCGGGCTGGTGCGCGCCGCTCGGAGCTCGGGGGAGACGTCGTCCGGGAAGGGGACCCGCGCAAGTTCTCCTAAAAATTCAGCCACATCGGCGGCGGCGGCGCCGTCAAGCACGCGCGTCACGCGGTAGATGATCTGGTCTTGCCTTGTGGCAAGCGGATCGTCGTCGTGGAAGTCGGCGGCGCGCCGGACCAGATCGGCAAGCACGTGAAGGGGCGAACCGCTCTGTTCCCCGGGCGCGAGGGCCCGCGGCGAGCCGAAGCCTCCGTCGGCGGTGGCGCGGAGCACGACGGCGGGCGGGTTGGCGCGTGCCAAGAACTCCTCCACGAGGCGCGTCTTTCCGAGGCCGGCGCCGCCGAGCACGCGCACGAGCCGCGGCGCCTCCTCCGCGAGCGACTCTGCGTAGGCGCCTTCGAGAGAGGCGAGCTCCCGCTGTCGCGCAACAAACGGCTCGCTGCGCGTCGTGCGGCGCTCCCGGGCCCGCGGGGCGACGTCTTCGACGGAGGGGGGGAGGCCCGCCTCGGTCGCTGCGAGGAGGTAGAAACGCTCGCGGTCGCCCATCCGAGGCGCGCCGGCTCCCGTACCTGCATCGCCCGCCTCGGAGGTAGCCCAGCGGCCGAGCGGCTCCGGCGTCGCAAGTTGGAATCGTCGCGAAGCGGTGGTGTCGGCCTCGAGGAGGCGCGCCGTCATGGCGTCGAGGACCGGCGCGAAGGGGAAGGGGTCGTCGGCGTCGACGGCGTCGGCCGGGGCGGTGCGAAGGAGGCGCGCGACGCGGTCGAGGAGATCGCCAAGGCCCCGTTCCGGGCGTGCCTCACCATCGCTCGCACCGAGGAAGCCGGTCGCGAGCGCGACGCGGCGATCGGGCGACCGGGACGCCACAAGTGCGGCGAGCTGCGCGGCGATCCGTGCCTGCGCCGATGCCGAACCGCGACCGGTGACCGTGTAGAGAAGCGAGCCATCAGCGAGGAGGGTGACCTCGGCTTGAAAGCCTGAAGCGATGGACTTTGCTTCCAAAAGACGCGACTCGTCGCTTGCGCGGTCGGCGAGCGCGACGATCGTCGCGGCGTCGATCGGGGCGTCGGGGGAGCCGCTCACCCGTTTGCGGCGCGCGGAGATCACAATGCTCGCCACGCGCCGCTCATTGACGGCGAACCGGGGGCCGACAGCCGCGCCGCTCATCGATGACGGCGGCGGCGGAAGGACCGACAGCCGCGTGAGCGTGTCCAACACGGCGGCCCCGTCGGCGGGGCGCTCCAGAGGATCTTTGGCGAGCATCGTCTCGATGAGCTCCTCCAAAGAGAGCGGAATATCGCTCCGAAGCTCGGAAAGGCGCCGCGGCGCCTCGAAGAGGATCTTCGCCAAAAGTGCCGCCACATTCTCCGATTGAAACGCCGGTCGGCCGGCGAGGCATTCGTAGAGCACACACCCGAGCGCGAAGACGTCGGCAGCCGGTGTCGGCGTGCGTCCGCCGCGTGCCTGCTCGGGGGCCATGTAGCCGGGCGTCCCGACGAGGGCCCCGGTTTTGGTCGCCCCCTCGAGGCCGAGTATCCGTGCGATCCCGAAATCGACGATCTTTACCTTTTGCGGATCTCCGTCGACCACAAACAGATTAGCCGGCTTTACATCGCGGTGAACAATCCCATGTTTGTGCAGCGTAATCAGCCCTTCCGCGACGCCGCGCGCGATGGCGATTGCGTCGTGGACGGGGAGTGGCCCCCGGGCGAGGTAGCCGTCCAAGTCGGTGCCGGCGAGCCACTCCATCGCGATGTACGGACGCCCGTCGGCGGCGACCCCGTGGGCGACGTAGCGGACGATTCGCGGGTCGTTTACGTCGGCGAGGATTCGCCCCTCCTGGGCAAAGCGCTCGTACTCGCGGAGGGCGCGCGCGGCGACGAGCTTCACGGCGACGAGCGCACCGGTGCTGCGGTCGCGGGCGCGGAAGACATCCCCCATGCCGCCGCCGCCGACCTTCAACTGAAGCTCGAAACGCTCCTCAAACTCTCCCACGGCGTCGAACATACATGCATCCCGCGCAGCGCAAGCACCTCAAGAGCGGAAGGGGGCGCGAAAGCGACAACCGGCGGAATTCGTAGACAAAGGAAAAACGGAGCCCCCCGAAAGGTGCTCCGTTTCTCTCCACTCGCTTGAAGCGATTCGCCGAGCGAACTCGGCGAAAAACTCACTTCTTGGCGGGGGCGGCGGGCGTCGCCGGCTTGGCCGGGGTAGCTGCCTTCTTGACCGGCGGCATGATGACCGTGTCGAGGACGTGGATGACGCCGTTGTCGGCGGCGATGTCGGTCTTGACGACCTTCGCCTTGTCGAGGGTCACCGTCTTGCCGTCCTTGGAGACGGTGATCTTGGCTTCGGTGCCTTCGACGGTCTTCGCCGTCTTCATCTTGACGACATCGGCCGCGAGGACCTTGCCGGCGACGACGTGGTACTTGAGGACCGCCGTGAGGCGTTCCTTGTCTTTGCCGAGAGCCTCGAGGTCCTTTGCGGAGACCTTCTTGAAGGCGTCGTCGGTCGGGGCGAAGACCGTGAACGGTCCGTCGCCGCTGAGGGTATCGGTGAGACCGGCATCGCCGACGAGCTTGAGAAGCGTGGTGAAATTGCCCGCTTCCTTGGCGACGTCGAGGACGGTCTTCTTCTTAACGGGTTCCGGCTTCGGCTCTTCCTTCGGGGCGGCCGAGGCGACCGGTGCGGCGCTTGCCGACGGAGCCGGTTCTGCGGTCACGCTGGCCGAGGGGGCGGGCGTTTCGGGAGCTTTCACTTCCTCCTTACCACCACACGCAAAGAGAGAGAGGCTCGAAACCGCGAGAACGATCAGTGAACGCTTCATCATTTCCTCCAGGACGGGACTGTCGTGGCGGCTGGATCGTTAGATCGGAGTCGCGCTGTAGCCGCTCGGCGACGGCCGGCTGTAAACTCGAAATCGCCGGGGGGCGCAAGAGGGAAATTTCCCAGGGATCGGAAATCGGTGAGCCGTTCACCCTCGCTCGCGGAAAGCGGTCAACGTGCGGTCTTCGCGCGAAATCGCTCGGCGCGAGGACGGGCCCGAGAGACGGCGGGCCCACTGCAACGCCCGGTTCCGTTGTGCTATTTTCCCGAACCGACGCTCAGCGCGGCGCCGAACCCGACCCCGAGCGTTGCGACGACGTGGACCTTCTTCTCGACGTCTGGATCGGTCGTCGGGTTTGTCATTCCGGTGACCTGCGCCTGAAGGAAGATTGGAATCGGCGCGCCGAGCCAGTATTCGCCGTGGAGGCGGACGCCGAGCCGTCGGGACAAATCCTCGGGCTGGGCATCGAAATCGGCCTTCTTTCCAAGTGCAAACATCGCGTGGAGGCCGATGTCGTAGCGCTGATTTGTGGCTCGTACACCGTATTTACTTTCGAATTCGACGAACGTGCGACTCGTGTAGCCAAAGCCAGCAACGACGTACGGATTCTTTAGATCAAATGCAGTTCCATCGACTTGCTTTCGATAGATCCCGCGGTCGATCATTCCTCCAACATCGACGGTCCAACCGTGAAGTTCCCCTTTTTCGGCGCGGAGAGTCGCCTCATCTTTGCCACTTTTGTAGGTCTTCGTTGCCGTCCCTTCGTCGACAAAGGCGATGTGAAGCAGCGCGGTCGCATTCTTCTCGCCACCGGCACCGATTTGCGCGCTCGCGACGAGCCCGACGGCGGGGATCGGTTGGAAGATCAAGTTGCCGCCGGCGCCGACAACGGCCGCCGTCCCCCCTTTCCCCAGGCCACCGAAGACGCTCGGGGCGACGTGGAGGATCGTGCCGGCGCTGTCGTTGCGGATGGTGTCGTCGGCGTGGGCGTCGGCGGGGAGAAGGAATGCGGTCGCAACGACCGCTGCACCGGTGAGATACGTCAAGAATTTCATTGTGCATCCTCCTCGGCGGGGGCTTCTTCGTTGGTAGGGGCGGCCGCGGGCTTTGCCGTCTCGGCCGGTGCCGCCGCCCCTCCCGCGCGAAGGAGCGCCGCGGCGCCCGAGATCTGGAGACGCTTGTGAATGAGCGCTTCGGCCTCCCCATCGGGAGCCCCCGGCACGAGCAGCAGCGTGAGGGCGGCCGCTTCGAGTTGATCGTCGGCGGAACCGCCCCGCAGCTTGGCGAGGCGAGGCTCGCGGACCGCCGCCGCAGCCCCTTCACCGACGCGCGCCAGGACCTGCCGCGCGGCGTCGCTCGGCAGACTGCTCCCGAGAGAACTTTCCGCCGGCAGCGATTGTTGGGCAGGGGCGAGGTTCGCTTCGGAGACGCCGGAATGGCTCTCCGCAGACCCGGAAGCGGTCACAGAAAACGCCCCCGAAAGCGGTTTTTCACCATCTGAGTAGCTGAATTGAACGCTGCGGGAGACGGTGCGCGTCGCGATCGTTACCGTGTAGGGGACATTCGCGAAGTCATCGACCTCTTTCGTCGGCTTCGTCTTCGCGAGTTCACCACGATATTGCTTGAGATACCTCTCTTCGTAGGCGACGTCGTTCTGTTTGCTCTTCACAATCGAAGCGCTTGCCTTCTGGTTGATCGCGTTCTGAACCGACTCGCGAAGCTGCACGAGTTTCTTCTCCGAGGCGGCGATCTTCTTTTCGAGGGACGTGTACGAAGAATTGGGGACCGTCTTCTTCCCGCGCTTGACGCGTGCCTGGCGAGTTTCGCTCTTCGAATCGTCGTGGCTCGTTGGCTCGCCAAGCGTAACCTTGAGCGTCCCAGATGCTCCAGCGTCCCAGCGGAAAGCGTAGGGAAATGGTGCACTTCCTTGAAGTAGAGCGCTCTTGACGTCGTCTGCCGCTTCCGGGGGCTTTAGCGCGATGGCATAGCTGCCACGCACCGTCTCACGGAGGGAATCACGGCCCTTCTTGGCCTCTTGATCCTCCGGGTAGAGGGCGGAGAGCTGCGCGTAGTAGAGCAGCGCCGTGCCGGGGCGATCGCCGCGCAGTTTCTCGGCGCGTGCGACGAGATCGGGCTTCGCGACGTCACGCAATTTCCCAAAAAGATCGGCGAAGATCTTCCGCTCGGAAGCGACTTCTTCGGCGTCTCGACCGAGGAAGGGGAATTGGTCCATCGCGCTCTTTGCGAGCCCTGCGCCGAGGTAGGCGGGGACCGTTTCAATCGAATTTTTCAGCGCCTTCGAGGCCCGCCTGGATGCCAACAGCGCACGTGCGCTGTACTTGCTTCCGCCCTTTTGAAAGATCGGCTCCATCGCGGCGGCAAGCGTGAGGATTTCGGCGGTATCTCCCGCGTCGCAGGCCCGATCGAGGGCGTCAATGGCTGCCTGGAAGGCGTCTGTGGCGCCTTCTTTTGTCGGACTCTTTCCGAAGGTGGCGTCGTAGCGGAGGCAACCGGTAAGCAGGGTAAGCGCGAGCGCTACCGCCGCCCGGCGAGGGCGAGGCACAGAAAGCATTGGGGATTCCTTGATGGAGGCGGGAGCGTCACACCGCGCGACGGCCGGCTCCGCCCCGAGAACGCCGGCTCGGCGTCGGGGCATTCCGAGAATTTCGGAAAGTGTACGAATCGGTAAGTTGATCGACTTAACTGCGCAAGCAAATTGACGACTTCGCAATCCGGCGTGCGCGAAGGATTCAACGAACCGCTCGCGACTCGGCTACGTTGCCGACTTCGGTGGCTATTTCCCCCACCCCCGGAGCGCCGCGATGACCCGTACAGCCACTTTCTTCGCTGGAATTCTCGTTCTTTCCGCCTGTGGAGGGCGCCCGGCGATGTCGTTGCCGCCGCAGACGCCGACCGCATTTGCCGTTGGCGATTGCGGCAGCGAACGCCTGATGACCGCCTCGGTCTGCGAGACGTTTTCGATCACGCTCCCCAAGAACATGGAGCGCTTGGACGCGTTCACGACCTGGAGCGAGAGCTGGGTGCAGCGCGTCGGCGAGGAGCCGACCGGCTTGGGCGTCTCGGTGACGCGTCGCCCGAAGGGGAAGATCCCGCAAACCGACGCAGAAGCGACCTCGGACGCCTGCCATTTCTCCGCGTTTGTGCGGCGTGAGGTGCTCCCCGACGGCGTTCGGGTCGTCTGCAATGACCACGAGGGGCGCGGCGGGGTGTACCGCTACTCGATGCTCGCGAACGGCGACGTCCTTGCGTGCAACGCCTCAACCGTTTCTGGCGCCGAGGACCTGGAAGCGACCACGGCCGCCCTCGACGCCGTCTGCGCCACGCTCACACGGACCGGCGAAAAGCTGGCCCCCGGCGCGAAGCCTTAATTTGGGGGCCCGTCCGTTCGCGACGGCGCCCCCGGCAGTATCGCTGGCCCGTCCGGTCGCGACCTTCAGTGGGTCGCGTCGGTGAACCAGGAAGCCGTCGCGAACTCCTTAAAGTCTTTGTCCTTCTTCGCGCGCGCCTTCACAGAATCGCCCCCGCGCTCGATGGCGGCGCGGAGGGCCCGTTCGGCGTTGGGCGCTTGGCCGGCGAGCGCCGCCGCGCAGGCTTCGTTGTACTTGGGGAGCTCCCACGCGGGCGCCGTCGCCGCTGCCTGGGCAAATTGCTTCTGCGCCTCGGCGAAATCCTTCTTCCCGTAGGCCCGGTAGCCGAGCTCCTGGACGACCGCCGCAGCGAAGCGATCGACGTCCCAGGAGAACGGGAGGAGGGTCGCGCCGCACTGGCTCTCTTCGTTCCCGGCGACGTCCATCACGCAATCGAAGGAGCCGAGGGCCCCGAGCGTCTTTCCGTCCTCGGAAAGATAGAGCTCGGTGTAGGAGGCGACCTTGGTGCTCCCCTCGGCAGCCTCCTGCTTCGCCTTCGGGATATGCCAGGTGAGCTTGATCGGATAGACCGGTTCGCCGCCATCGAGGGAAGCGCCGTAAGAGACGGTATGCTTGGCGAGATCTGCCCGAATGGCAAGTTCGAGGCGCCCGCCCCACTTCCAGGGGCGCTTGTCGCTCGTCGGGAGCTTGGTCATCGCCTTGAGGTCGGCTGATTTCCCTTTTACTACCGCATCTTTGCTGTTGGCGGAGTCGCGAGGGGCGAGGACGCAGACCTCGGGACCGACCGTCTCCACAAAGGGGGGATCGTTCTCATCGACGGCGTCCATGTTCTCGATGGTGAACCGATTTCTGCTGCACGCACCAAAGGAGCCATTCGGGGTGAAGCCGAAGCGGGTCAACGGGGATACTACCGCAGGTTTGCCCGCCACTTTCTTTCCACTTCCGTCAAAAATGGACCAGCTCAGTGCCCCTTCTTTGGGGGCGAGTCCCTCCGCGGCGGCCGTCGGTGCCGCAGCCGACGGTGCGGCGGAGGCGGCGATGACGGAAGCGGTGACGGCGGGGGCCTGCGACGTCGCTGCGGGGGGCGCGGGTGGTGCGTCCTTCTTGCAGGCGACAAGGGCAGCGGCGACGCTGAGGGCGAGGAGCGGGCGTGTGTTCATCGCCGCGAGAGTCGCCCGATGGGCGGTCGCGACACAAGCGGTTCGGTTGGCGCTACCGTCAAGAGATGAATCGTTCGCCTTGGATCGGTTGGCGTGAGGTGGCGATGCTCCTGGCGGCGCTGGCGCTTGCCGTTGCATTAGGGGCGCTTGGCACTTCTGCGGTCGTCCGCTATCGGCGCTTTTCGAAGGTCGGCGAGGGGCATCAGAGGCTTCTCGAACTCGCCGAAGCGGCGATGACCGCCTCCCAGCGGGAGCGCCTCGGTGAACGGACCCTCGACGTCTGCCCGTCGGCGTCGAAGCCGGTCCCCTCCGACCTTGCGCTCGTTCGGGGGGAAAACCTACCGCCCGACCGATGCGGACTGGAAAGACCCCCAAGACGTGAAGGAAGATCGAGGGTTTCCGTGTCTCAATTACGTCGGCGCTCGGGACCTCAGCGTCCAGGTCGACTACCGGTCGAACAGCAGCCCCCGGCACCGCGGAACCGAATTTGTTGCGATCGTTCGTGGCGAGGTCGACGACGACGGAGTGGTTCTCACCCGAAGCCTGCGCGGGCATCTTTCCTCGGACGGGCGGATGGTCCTTGAGCCGCAATCCCGCGACTGGCCTCTTGGCGCCGAGTGATGGGTTGGCGGGTGCTGGCGCCTTCGGTCGCCCGATTGTCGGATTCGGTCGCTGCCATCGCGGGCGCACACCGTGTAGGTCCCCGCCATGGGCGCACTGCCGTTTGGGCCGAAGGATATCGCTGCGATGCGGGAGGCGGCCGCAGAACTCGTCGCGCGGCTCGGTCTTCGCGGCTACGACAACGCCAGCATCACCGCCGTCGACGCGTGGATCGATTCGCCGGAATTCCGAAAAGATTTCGATGCGGGGAGGATCGGCGCTTTTTGGAACGGTTTCGCCCGCTTCCAAGGTGCCGTCGCTGCGCACGTAGAGCCAGGTCTCTTCGGGGAGGTGCATCCCCTAGCCATCGGCCCCGCGCGCAACCGGCGCCAAAAAGAGCGCCCCGGCCGGCATCAAGAAGCGATCAAGGCCTCCGTGGTTCCGGTATCCCTGTCACGTGCTGGGGCAGCAAAGACTGCGGCCCCGTACCGACGGAGCTGGGACGCGCTTCCGCCTCGCCCTGCAAACGGTCCTGTCGACTCGAAAAGCCCTCGGGAAACCGGGCGCTTCTCGTTTGTCAGTGAGTCGGGGACTTGTTTGGACGACCGTCAGGTTGACCGAGTTGCAGGATGGTGAAAGGCGTCCGTGAGGCGTCAGCGGAAGGGGCCGTCT
>DYPH01000282.1 GCA_020720045.1 Sorangium cellulosum
GCGGGCACGGGCGGGCAGCTTGATGCCGAGGCCGCCGAGTTTGAGGAAGATGAGAGCGATGAGAGCCTCGGCGCTGTGGAAGCCATGTGCGATCCGTGTGAGCAGTCGGATCTGGTTGTTGGTTGCTTCCACACGCCCGTTTGAGACCCCGTGTCGGAGGGCCGCCTCGATGCCCTCCCGGTGGCGCCGAATCTTGGCAGCGAGCTTGACGTAGGCTTCGATTCGGCACCGCTGGGCCCAGGCGAGCCAGCGTGCGAGCAGGGCGATGCCCTCGTCGCCCTTGGTGGCGAACACCAGCCGCAGCATCTCCTTGAGGAGGTAGGCCCGGTAGAGCGGCTGGTTGAGCTTCTCGAGCGTGGAGAGCTTGGCTTTCTGGTGGTCGGTGAGGTTCTCGGGGTTCTTCAGCAACGCGTAGCGTGCGCCCTTGACCAGCTTGGCCGTGTCCTTCTCGCCGCCCTTGCGCGACTTGTTCCAGACCTTGCGCCGAACGTCATCGAGGGCTTCGGTTCCCCAGGCGACGACATGAAACGGGTCGATGCACAGCACCGCATTCGGGCAGCGCTCCTTGACGACCTCGCCAATCCACGCGGCGGCGTCGGCGCTGACGTGGGTCAACCCGGCGCTGCGCTCCGCTCCCAGCTCGTCGAAGAACGCCCCCAGAGTCTTCTTGTCCCGCCCCTCCCGAACCCAGACCACTCGCCCGGTAACGTGATCCACCACCACGGTCAGGTAGTTGTGGCCCTTGCGGTAGCTCACCTCGTCGATGCCGATTCGCGTCAGGCCGTCGAGGAGGTCGCGGTCCTTCTTCGCGTCGCCCACGACCCGCCCAAGGATGGCGCCGACCGTCTCCCAAGCCACCCGCATGAGCCCAGCCACCGCGGTCTTGGACATCTGCTGGGCACACCACCCGACGACCTCCTCGAACGTGCGCGTGAACGTCGACCGAGGCCGAGCCCAGGGCACCCGCTCGACCACAACCCCGTGCTCCTTGCACCGGACACGTGGCGCCTGCGCCTCGATGAACACCGGCGTTCGCCCGATGTCCAGCGCTCGCCAGCGCCGCACACCACTCCCCGAGTCGTAGCCCGGACACCGCCGCCCGCATTGCGAGCACCGCCCCCGCTCCCCCTTCATTGGACGCACAGAAAGCACCAAGCTGTCTCCCTCCACCGTGAGTTCCTTCACCACGATCCGGTCGACGCCCAGTGCCATTGCCAGTATCTTCGGAAGTCGCACGTCGTCCGCTCCACGCTGTTTGTTGCAAGCTCCGTTTGTAGCGCAACGACGTGCATTCTCAACCCCCTCTGGACATCGTCCCTCGATCGCCGGTTCCCGGCCGCAGGGCCGGCCACATTACCTACCTCTCGCCCACTGCCCAGGCCCGCGTCCGGCCCAGCCGGACATGGCAGGCTGCCACCGCTGCAATGCCCGATCCTCACCCACGGATATCTGAGAAGAGCCGTTCTTCTTGCCCGGCACGCGCTCGCTCACCGCGAGGATCCGGTACCGGCGGCCGCTGATTGCGCGCTCGAAGATTCGCATTCATTTCAACTACACAACCTCGCGCGCAGCCGCAAGCCCCAGGCCGCCCTGGCGCCGGTCCGCCCCCGAAATTCCGGAAAGTAGGGCTAGAGGGGCACAAGCCCGACAAAGTGCGAGAACTCCAGAGAACGCTGTGGGCTGCGGCCAAGCGGAGTCCCGGGAGGCGATTCCACGCCCTGTATGACCGCATCTACAGGGGTGACGTCCTGTGGGAGGCGTGGAAGCGCGTCAAGGCGAACGGCGGTGCGGCGGGGGTCGATTCGCAGACCATCGTCGACATCGAGGAGCAAGGTGTGGAGGACTTCATCGAAGCCATCCATGCTGAGCTGCGTGAAGGCGAGTACCGGCCGGGGGCGGTCCTGCGGCGGTACATCCCGAAGGCCGACGGGAAGCTACGCCCGCTCGGCATTCCGACGGTGCGCGACCGGGTGGTGCAAGCGGCGGCGAAGCTCGTCCTGGAGCCGGTGTTCGAAGCCGACTTCAAGGACAGTTCTTTCGGCTTCCGACCGAAGCGCAGCGCGCACGACGCGGCACGAGCGGCGAAGCGCTA
>DYPH01000152.1 GCA_020720045.1 Sorangium cellulosum
TCGCGAGGACGTGTCGCACTCCGAAAAGGAGATTCCGAGCAGCTACCTAGGGCCGCTCCTTCGAGGGCGGCGAGCCCATCGCTCAGGAGCGGCGTGACGCGGTCGTCGAGGCCGGCTGCCGCAATGGTACGGCGAGCCCCCTCAAGCGGCTGTACGCGGAGGTCGGCGGCGATCGCACGCTGCGCGACCCCCGTTTTCACCGCCGCGACTGGCAGTTGTCCGTGATCAGTCCCGACGTCAATCAGGCATTCGCAGGACTGCAGACAGCGAAGAATTGTCCCCAAACGCTGAGAAATCCCACCGTTCATAGCGGATTTTTTCGACGTTTCGCCGCAGCCCCCGGCCGTGTCGGCGTCGATCCGACGAGAGGCGTGCCAAGCGACGGCGCCCCCTTCCCCTTCGAAGACGCCGATTTCTTGGCAGTTTTTCCAGATTTCTTCGCGTAGGGGTCGAAGCTCGCACGCTCCGGTGCCGCGTCGGGGACGTCCCCCCCTTCGCCGCGGAGACGGGCCTCGGTACGTTTGATCTCGTCGCGAAGACGGGCGGCCTTTTCGAAGTCGAGAGCCTCGGCGGCAAGGAACATTTCCTTGCGTAGGCGCACGATATCCTCGGCAAGGTCGTCGACGGAAGGTTCCTCCCCGGCGACCACGCGACGCGGAACAGGGACGTCGACGTAGTCACCGGTCCCCGAGCCCGGGTGCATGTTCGTCACCGCGCGAACGACGGTCGTCGGCGTGATGCCATGCTCGGCATTGTAGGCGATTTGGATCGCGCGGCGGCGGTCGGTCTCGTCCATCGCCTGGCGCATCGCCGCCGTGATCCGGTCCCCGTAGAGGAACACGCGGCCATTTGAATTTCGCGCCGCTCGCCCGATCGTCTGAATGAGTGAACGCGGGCTTCGGAGGAAGCCTTCTTTGTCCGCGTCGAAGATGGCGACCAGCGAAACTTCGGGGAGATCGAGGCCTTCGCGAAGGAGGTTAATTCCGACGAGGACATCGAATTCGCCGAGCCGAAGATCGCGCAAGATCTCCATACGCTCGAGGGTGTCGATATCCGAGTGCAGGTACTTAATTCGTACCCCAAGTTCCCGGTAGTAGTCGGTAAGATCTTCGGACATCCGCTTCGTAAGCGTCGTACAAAGCACGCGCTCGTTCGCGGCGACGCGCTTCCGAATTTCAATCAAAAGATCATCGACTTGACCGGCGACCGGGCGAACTTCCACGATCGGGTCGAGGAGCCCCGTCGGCCGAATGACCTGCTCGACGAAGACCCCTTCGGCCTTTTCCATTTCCCAATCGCCCGGCGTCGCCGACACATGGATGACGTTGGTGATGTGCGCTTCAAACTCGTCAAATTTCAATGGACGATTGTCGAGGGCCGACGGCAGACGGAAGCCGTACTCGACAAGCGTCTCTTTGCGCGCCCGGTCCCCGCGATACATCGCGCCGACTTGCGGGATCGTTTGGTGGGATTCGTCCAGAACGAGCAGAAAATCTTTGGGGAAGTAGTCGATCAGGGTCGGCGGCGCTTCGCCGGGGCGGCGCCCCGAGAGATGGCGCGAATAGTTCTCGATGCCGTTGCAGAACCCCATCTGCTCCATCATCTCGATGTCGTAGAGAGTTCGCTGCTCCAGCCGCTGCTTCTCGACGAATTTCACCGACTTGTCGAACTCATCGAGGCGGTCCCGGAGCTCCTCGCGAATGGCACTGACCGAGCGACGGAGCTGTTCTTGGGGGGTGACGTAGTGGGAGCCGGGGAAGATTGCGACTTCAGCGCGGACGCCTTTCACCTTCCCGCGAAGCGGATCGACCTCTTTGATCGCATCAACGGTATCCCCAAAGAACTCGATGCGAATCGCGGTGTCTTCCTCGTAGGCGGGAAAAACCTCCACGATGTCTCCGCGCACGCGAAACGTCCCACGGTAGAAGTCGATGTCGTTGCGCTCGTATTGGATGTCGACGAGCATCCGGAGGAGCGTATCCCTCCGGAATTCCTCACCAACTTTCACACGAATCAGGAGGCCCTGGTAGCTCTCCGCGGAGCCGATGCCGTAGATGCAGCTCACCGACGCGACAATGATCACGTCCCGCCGCGACAGGAGCGAGTGTGTCGCGGAGTGGCGCATGCGGTCGATCGCGTCATTTACGATCGCATCTTTATCAATGAAGGTATCGGAGGCGACGACGTAGGCCTCTGGCTGGTAGTAGTCGTAGTAACTGACGAAATACTCGACGGCGTTTTCCGGGAAGAGCTCCTTCATCTCACCGTAGAGCTGGGCGGCCAGCGTCTTGTTGGGGGCGAGAATCAGGGCGGGGCGTTGGGTCCGCTGGATGACGTTTGCGATGGTGAACGTCTTCCCGGAGCCCGTAATTCCAAGCAATACCTGGTGTTGCAGGTTGCGCTCGAGGCCACGGACCAGCTCCTCGATGGCCCGCGGCTGGTCACCGCGGGGCTCAAAACCGGAGACGAGCTTGAACGGGGTCGAGGCGTCGTTGGATACGGGCATGGGTTCAGGATCGTCGAGCGGGGTGTCAGCCGACTGTCAGTGTTTCTCGGCGCCGTCGGACGAAGCTGCACCGGGAGCGGCGTGGGCCGGAAGCGGCGGCTTTCCGTGGGTCTTTTGCCGCAAGCGCATGTTGATGAGTTCGACGGCGAGCGAGAAGCCCATCGCCGTGTAGACAGTCGCCTTCGAGACGTGAACGCCAACCGCCTCAATGACCAGCATTCCGCCGATGAGCACGAGGAAGGCGAGCGCGAGGATCTTCACGCTCGGGTGCCGATTGACGAAATCCCCGACCTGCCCTGCGAAGATGACCATGACGCCGACGGCGATCAGCATCGCTGCGACCATGACGCCGCGATTCTGAGCCATTCCGACGGCAGTGATCACCGAGTCGAGGCTAAAGACGATGTCGAGGATCATGATTTGGAGGAGGATAAAAAACACGTTTGTACGTGGCTTTCGAACCTTCCCATCCTCGGCATCTTCGTGTTCCTGGATTTTCTCGTAGATCTCAAGGGCGCTCTTCCCAACGAGGAAGGCTCCGCCGAGGATCAGTACCAGGTCGCGCCCCGTAATTTCTCTGCCGAGGACCGAGAATAGCGGGTTCTGCATCCGCATGATCATCGAGAGCGTCATCAGGAGGCCGACGCGCATCCCTAGGGCAAGCACGAGACCGATACGCCGGGTTTTCGTCCGATTCGAGTTCGGCAAATCGGCCGTAACAATCGAAAGAAAGACGATATTATCAATCCCAAGTACGATCTCCATCAAAGACAGAGAGAGGAGGCTTAGGAGGTTGGCGGCGGTAAAAAAATCGTTGAACATTCGGCAAGGCCTTCACGGGGAGCCGGCAGCTAAGTCGGCCCAGAGACGTGCTCCCCGCGGGGGCGAGGGCGAAACGCGCGGGCGCTACCCTCGCACAGGACGGCGCTGCAACCGAGGGGAACCGTCAGTCGATGCGGAGGCCCCGCACGAGGGCGGGAGATCCGGAAAACACGACGGCATCGAGGAGGTCGGCGTCGTCGACGAGGGCGAGCGACGGATGTTCACGATCGAGGAGCACAGAGCCACCAACGTCGGAGAATCCGCACGCGAGCGCCCCATGAAGGGAGCCTTCCCGCCAGAGTGCCTCGGCGGGACTCTCGGTAAGAGGCTGAAAGGTGACGCGTTTTTTGGTACGCAACCGCGCGTGGGTTTCCAGGCTCCGGAGGTCGTCGAAGGGGTCGGTGAGGACGTGGCTGTCGATGCCAGTACATAGACGGACGCCGGCGTCCCGGAGGCTCGCGAGATCGGGGAGGCCATCGCCGAGGTCGCGCTCGGTGGTCGCGCAGACGGCAAGGAAAGCGCCCGCTTCCCCAAAGAGCTTCGCTTCGTGGGGGAGGAGCTGAGTGCCATGGACGCCCACGAAGCGCGGGGAAAGTACACCGAGTTCCGCGAGGAGTTCCGCGGGGCGACGGCCGGTTTCGGCGACGCATTCGTCATCCTCGCGGGGTTGTTCGCTCACATGCGCGTGGATCGGGAGGTCGTGGGCCCGAGCGTACTCACTGATCTCTTTGAAAAATGCGGGAGGCACCGCACGCACGCTGTGGGGGGCGAGGCCGATGACGACCTCGGGATCGTCTTTGTAGAACGCACGCAAATCGTCGACATCGCGGAGGACGGCATCGGCGGTTGGGTCGCAAAAGCGACGCTGGCCCGGCTCCGGTGGGCGGCCCGGCCCCGCGCGGAAGTAGGCGCAGCGGAGAAGCGAGATCCGGAGGCCGCACTCTTTGGCGGCACGAATCACCGCATGGGAGAGGATCAGGCGGTCGTCGTAGGGGGTCCCATCCGGTGCATGATGCAGGTAATGGAACTCGCCAACGGTGCGCACGCCGGCCGCGGCAAGCTCCGCGTAGGCGATCTTGGCGACCTGGTAGGTGCTCTCCGGATCCATCCGCGTCGCGGCGGCGTACATCTGGCCGCGCCAGGTCCAAAAGTCGTCGGACTGCGCCGTTGAGCCGCCGGCGAGAGGGGCGGTTCCGCGCTGGGCCTTTCCGCGCATCGCCCGCTGGAAAGCATGAGAGTGGGCCGTGGCAAGAGCGGGAAGAGAAAATAGACTCATGATTTTACAAGAGGTTTGGAGACGTTCGTCCCCGTAAGCGCGTCGTCGGTCGACGGTCGACCGGTGAGAAGGCGAAGCCCGAGCTCGAGGGCGACCAGACCGAGCACCACGAGCGCAACGACCCAGCTCACGTCGGTCTCGACCCGGGCCCCTTCGTGCCCCGTCGGCGCGACCCCTTTCGGGAGCGGGCGCGGCGCGGGGCCGATCTCTTCGGCGGCAGGGGCGACGACGCGGCGCTCTTCCCGCTCACACTCTTTCTGCGTGCAACGGCCGGGGCGCGTGGTGACCGTGTAGGCGCCGATGAAGCGGGGGCTCGCCGACCGCACTCGCCCTTCTTCGAGGAGTTCGAGGAGGGGACCTTGCCCATCGGCGCTTTGGGGCCCGCGCACCGAAATCACATCGCTCGGGAGCGCCCACGTTGCCCCGGCGACGGTGCGACGCGGAGCCGCATGGCCGACAGTCGCTGCGATAAAGCCCTGAAGAATATTGAGAAATGCCGGCCTTAACGGGAAGTCGCTGGCGTCTGCGGAGAAGGGCAACGTGGTGACGAAGAGTTCGCCATCGCCGACCGTCCGCGTTGCCACGAGCGGTTCGCCATCGGACCAACGGAGGATCGTTGAGAAGTGCTTACTGTCGTCGGGATCAAAGGTGGTTCGCCCTTGCGGGGCGAGAGCGTCGAGCCCACTTGGATCGACAGAAAACCTCAAATCGACAGGATCTTTTGCAGTCGTTTTCTCGCGACCGACGCCGGAAACACCGCCCGTAGGCCCCCAGGTAAGCGGGTGGGAAAACCACGGTTCGAAGGTCTGCCCGAGGCGACCACGCGCCGCCTTCGGCCCCAGGGCAAGCACGACGACACCCCCCGCTTCGGCAAAGGTGCGGAGCGTCCGCCGCTGTTCCGGGGAGAGCCCCGGCGGATCATCGAGGACGATCCCCTTAAAAGCGGCGAGGTCCTCGGGGCGATCGGGAATGCTCGGGAGCGGCCGGAGAGCGACGGAAGAGGGGGAAGGCCCCTCGGGCTCGATCGCGGCGAAGGCCTGCAAAAGAATTGGTTTTGTTGCACTCGGGCCCCGCTCTTCCTGGGCGGTCACGACAGCAAGGACCGGCTCGGAAAGGGCGGCAAGCAACGGGGCGACGTCGTTGCTTGCGACCCCATCGGCGACGGCCCCATCGCCGGCGCGAAGGCGGGCAACAAGGCCCCCTTCGCTCGAATTTGCGCGGGCGAGCGGCAGCGTGACGACGAACGTTGTGCCGGCAGAACGTCCGTCGAGGGCGACCTCGGGGGCGTTCGCCCCCTCCTCGACGATCAGTGGCGCCGTCGCGAGGACCTCCCCGCGCGCGGTGGCCAGTTCCACGCGCCGATTTTTCCCGACCGCGGGGCGGCTGCACGCCGTCGACACGACGACGCGATCACCGCGCAAGTCTGCGGAAAGAATCCCGCAATCCTCGAAGGGTGCGGCCAACTCCGGCAGCGGAAGCATGTAAGATACCTGGTCCTCCGCCGGCTTTCCCCCGGAGGGCGCATCGGTCTCCCCAAAGGGGAGCGCGGCCTGGCTGCCGTCGCAGAGATCCGAAAGCAGCACGACCCGCCGGTCGACCTGGGGGGCCTCGCGCACGAGTCCCGCAGCGAGCGCGAGCGCTGCCGGCAGATCGTTCGGGGCATCGGTGGCGCGCGGCGCGCCTTCGGGGGCATCGAGGTGGGCGAGCGCATCTCGTGCCGTGGCGACGTCCCCTCCGGCGAGGAGACGCGGAGGTTTGCTTGCAGAAATCAGGTAGGCGGAGTCGCCATCGCGGAGCTCACCGAGGAGCGTCTGGGCGGCGGCCTGAGCCTTCGCGAAGCGAGTTTCGCCGCGGGCCGCCGTCGGTGCCTGCATCGACGCGGAGTCGTCGATCACGACGGCAACGGCGAGAGAAGCGCCGCCATGGCGGCCGAGCGTCACCGCGTCGCAATGCGCAAACGGCGTCGCGCCGAGGAGCGCGAGCGCCGCGACCGCCGCCGCTCGGGCGGCAAACAGCGGCTTGTCTTCCAGAGCCCGCCGCCGCTGGGTTGGGACCTGCACCTTCGGAACGAAGCGAATCGGGGCAAAGGCGACCGACCGCGGTTCCCGCTTGCGGAGCCGATGGGCGACGAGCGGTAGCGCTACAAGTGCAGCAATTCCAAGGGCAAATGCCGACTGAAGGCTCACGCGCCTCGCCTCTTTGCCGGCTTTGCCGCCTTCGCGGGAACGTTCCCCGATTCCGGCTTGGCTTTCGCTTTTTGAGACCGCGTCGACGGCGCCTTGACGGGCCGCGGCACGCTGAGCGGCGCGCTATTCGCCCCTTCGAGATCAAACCCAGACGGTATGGGCGGCGGAATCTTGCCGGCGAGCATGCGAAAAAAAGCCTCTGCTTTCGCGCATTTCCCGTCGTCGACACAAGCGGATGCGGCGAAGGGCTTCCGAAATGACTCGATGTCGAAGCCGGACAAGAAAGCGGTGTACCGATCGCGAAACTCAGGATCGCTCGGAAGATGGCCGGTGAGCAGCTTCACCATCTGCGGGAAGGCGCTCGGGAAGATCGCCATCGCGAAGGCGGCGATCATCATCATCGGAGTCTCTTCAACGGGCACATCCTGGAGATGATGCGTCTCCCGAAATTCCTTAATGTCTTTAAGAATGTGCTCGGACCGAATCTCCTCGGCGACGACGGTCCCGTCAAATCCGAGCGCCTCCCAAAGCAGCAACCGACGGAGGAGCTCCTCCTGGGCGAACCAGCGGAAGTGGAAGGCTACGACCTCGCCGAAGGGGATGTCGCTCAGCTCAACCGGGACGATTTTCCGCTCGAGGACGCCGATCAAGACCGCACGGTAGAGGCCGTCCTTGTCGCCAAAATGACGATAAATCAGCTGTTTGTTGCACTCGGCGACCTCGGCGATCCGGTCCACGCGGGCGCCCGCTAGTCCCCGATCGGCAAACTCGCGGGCCGCCGCCCACAAGATTCGCTCGCGACTGGTGTGCACCTCACTCATCGACGGCACGCTATCACGATCCGCCAGGATCGGGGGACCCATGTAACCATTTGGTTGCACCTGGGCGCGGTAACTGTATAGTTACACCCATGCATGCCCCCCGAACGCCCTTCCGACGCCTGGCGCCACTCCTGTTCTTGGCCCTCCCGGCGGCATTTTTCGACCTCGCCTGCCACAAATCGGAAGCGACCGCCTCCGCCGACAAGCCGGCCGCGCGCCCGGCCACGAAGGTGACGCTCGCCCCCGCGACGAAGACTTCGATCCCCGACGACACCTCGGTCACTGGAACGATCCTCGCCGATCGCGAGGCGATGGTTGCCGCCGACGCTATCGGGAAAGTCCTTGAAATCGCAGTACAACGAGGGGCGGTGGTGAAGAAGGGGGACATCCTCGCGCGCCTCGACACGCGCGGCGCCAACTTCACGGCAGAAATGGCGCGCGCCCAGGCGAAGGTCGCCGACTCCCAGGCGGCGATCGCAAAAACCGAGTGTGATCGGTCGGATTCGCTCTTCGCTTCTGGGGCGATTAGCGCCGCCGAGCACGATCGCACCCTCGCCACCTGCCGGACGGCGATGGCGCAGATTCAGGCGGCCACCGCGTCGGCCTCGATGGCGGCAAAAACCCTTGGCGATGGCAGCATCCGCGCGCCGTTTTCGGGAACTGTTGGCGAGCGTTTCGTGCAGGTCGGCGAGTATGTCCAGGCCCAGAGCAAGGTCGTTTCGCTGTATGCGGTCGACCCGCTACGCATCGAGATCGCCGTCCCCGAGCGCATTGCCGGCTCGGTAAAATCCGGAACGAAGCTCGAGTTCACTACCACCGCGTTTGGCGACAAGAAATTTCAAGCGGAAGTCCGCTTTGTGAGCCCCGTGCTCCGTCGCGAGACGCGAGACATGGTCGTTGAGGCGATTGTCGCGAATACAGAAGGGCAATTGAAGCCGGGAATGTTTTCGACAGTACGCGTAGGCGCTGGCGACCGAAACGTGATCGCGGTGCCCAAAACGGCGATCCGTGGGGCGGCGCCGAACGGCAGCGTGTTCGTCATCGCCAACGGACTTGCCGAAGAACGTCTCGTACGATTTCAGGAAGGTACGAAGGAAAACTACATCCTTGAAGGGCTCACCGAGGCGACCAATGTCGTCGATGCGCCGGCCATTACCCTCCGGGATGGGGACCCCGTCGCGCCTTGAGGGCGCCGCTTCGCGCGCCTCGATGCGCGCATTTTTTCACTTCGTACGGCTGCTGTCACCAAAGGAACATCGATCATGCAATGGCTCGCTGAGCTCTGCATCCGGCGCCCGATTTTCGGGTGGGTACTCACCATCATCATTCTCGTTGTTGGCGGCGCAGCCTACAGCGGACTCGGGGTCGATCAGTTCCCGAAGGTTGACCTACCGATCGTCATTATTACGACGGTTATCCCCGGTTCCGGCGCACGGGACATGGAGAGTGACGTCTCCGACAAGATCGAAGAAGCGGTCAATACCGTCGGCGGCATCGACGAGCTCCGAAGCATTTCCGCCGAGGGCGTCTCCCAGGTCGTTGTGACCTTCGTCCTTGAGAAGAACGCCGACGTCGGCGTCCAGGAGATCCGCGACGCGGTCAACCGTGTCCTCCCCGATCTCCCAGCCGGCATCGACCCGCCGACCGTCTCCAAGCTCGATCCGGACGCCTCGCCGATCCTGTACATCGCGCTCCGAGCCCCGGGGAAGCCAGTTCGCGATGTTACTGAATTTGCAGATAAAAAATCCGCCGTGACTTCGAGACCGTGCTCGGCGTTGGCCAGGTCAAGCTCATCGGCGGCGTCTCCCGACAGGTGAACGTCCGCGTGAAAGCGGAGCGCCTCCGCTCCTACGGGCTGACGATTCAAGATCTCTCCCAAGCGATCTCCTCCCAGAACCTCACCGTCCCCGGCGGCACCGTCGAGAGCGGCGGAGACCGCCTCACGCTTCGTGTAGACGGCCGGGTGAAGTCGGCGAGCGACCTCGAACGCCTCGTTTTGCGCGACAAAAACGGCGGAATGATCCGCGTGGAAGACGTCGCCACCGTCGAAGACGCCGCCGAAGAACCGGCGAGCGCGGCCCGTTGGAATGGTGAATCGACTGTCGTCCTTGCCGTCCGCAAGCAGTCCGGTTCAAACACCATTACCGTCGTCGATTCCATCCGCGAGAAGATCGAGGATCTCAAGCCGAAGCTGCCGAATGGCTACTCGATTGAAGTCCTTCGTGACAACTCAGGTTCGATCCGAACCGGCACCGAAGGCGTCAAGGAACACTTGATCTTGGGAGCCCTCCTCGCGGCCCTCGTCGTGCTTCTTTTTCTAGGAAATGCGCGCAGTACGCTCATCGCAGCCCTCGCAATTCCGACGTCGATCATCGGCACCTTCGCGGTCATGGCCTTTCAAGGCTACACGCTAAACGTCATCACCCTCCTCGCGCTTGCGCTCGCGGTCGGTATCGTCATCGACGACGCGATCGTCGTCCTCGAGAACATCTTCTCCTTCATTGAAAAGCGCGGCTATTCGCCGGTTCGTGCCGCCCGCGAAGGGACGAAAGAAATCGGCCCCGCCGTCCTCGCGACCACGCTCTCCCTCGTCGCGGTGTTCCTCCCGGTCGCCTTCCTCGGAGGGATCCCGGGCCGCTTCCTCGCCTCTTTCGGCGTGACGATGTCGGTCTCGATCGCCGTCTCCCTCTTCGTGAGCTTCACGCTCACACCGATGCTCGCCTCCCAGTGGCTCAAGCTCGCCAAGCACGTCCCCGGCGCGAAGCGGCCGATCCTGGAGCGCGCAGTAGATGTATTCTACAAGCCTCTCGAACGCGGCTACCTCTGGCTCCTTGCAGGCGCGATGAAGCGTCGGTGGATCGTCGTGCTCGCCTGCATCGTCTCCCTCGGCGGCTGCTTCCCGCTCGCCGGCAAGGCCAAAACTGGCTTCCTCCCCGACGACGACAAGGCTCAGTTCGAAGTCGTCCTCCGCGCGCCGGAAGGGACCGGTCTCCGCGCCACCGAACTCGAAGCGGAACGCATGGCCCGCGCCCTCCGTGCGATGCCGGAAGTCACCGGCACCCTCGTCACCGTCGGCGCCGACGAACAGAAGACCCAGAACCAGGGGACCGTCTACGTCGCCCTCAGCATGCCGGACGCCCGCAAAAATTCGCAGAGCCAAGTGATGAACATCGCTCGCGAAAAGATCGTCCCGCTCGCGCCGAAGGGGTACCGGGTCTCCCTCGCGCTCGTCTCCGACTTCGGCGGCGGCGGCATGCAAAGCGCAAAGATTCAGTACTAGTTGAAGGCGCGAAACCTCGAAGAGCTCACCACGAAATCGACGGAGCTCTTGGCCGATTTCCGAAAGATCCCGGGCGCCGTCGACGTCGATTCAAACGTCTATCCGGGCAAGCCGGAGATCGTGGTCCGTATCGATCGGGACCGCGCCGCCGACCTCGGTGTCAATCTGGCCGATGCCGCAGCAACGCTACGTACCTTCGTGGAAGGCGAGGAGATTTCTCGCTTCTCGGAAGGCGGTGAACAGTTCGATATTCACCTCCGTTCCGTCGCGAGCGATCGCGTCGACGAGGCCTCCCTCCGCGAGCTGCCGATGCGCTCGGCCAAACTCGGTTCAGTGCCGCTCGGCCAGATCGCGACGCTTGTGCGGAGCGAAGGGCCAAGCGTGATCAATCGCCTCGGTCGCCAGCGCGTCGTTCAGTTCTTCGCCAACGCCGCCCCCGGCTACAGCGAAGGCGGAATCGGTACGCAAATGCAGGACTTGGTCAAAGCGAAGAATCTCCCGGGCGACTTCAAGTTCGAGCCGGCCGGGCAGACGAAAGAGATGGCGAAACTGGCAAAGGGCTTCCTCTTTGCGATGTTGATGGCCTTCGTCTTTATGTACTTGATCCTAGCAGCCCAGTTTAACTCCTGGCTCCACCCGATCACGATCCTCTCCTCGCTCCCGCTCACCCTCCCCTTTGCCGTTCTCTCGATTGTTCTCTTTGATCAAGCGATTGACATGTTCGCGGCGCTCGGGATCTTCGTGCTCTTCGGAGTCGTCAAGAAGAACGCGATCCTTCAGGTCGATCACACCAATCAGCTACGCCGAGAAGGGCAACCGCGCGACGAAGCGATTCTCCATGCGAATCGCGACCGCCTCCGGCCGATTCTCATGACGACGATCGCCTTCGTCGCCGGCATGATGCCGCTCCTCGTCTCGAAGGGGATCGGCTCCGGCTTCAACCGGGCGACCGCTGGCGTCATCGTCGGTGGCCAGAGCTTCTCGCTCCTCCTCACGCTCGTCGCAGTCCCGGTGATCTACTCGTACCTCGACGATCTTTCCCAATGGATCCGGAAGGTTCGCGGGCTCCCGCCCCAGGACTTCACCAAGGACGGAACCGTCGAAGACGACGAGCCGCCGCCCCCCCATACGCCCGAGCACGCCCCGGCCGAGTAAGTGCCCTAGGTAGCTGCTCGGAATTGCAATTTACACGGGATGTGATCAAAG
>DYPH01000153.1 GCA_020720045.1 Sorangium cellulosum
CTCGGAAGGGGGTCTGTTTCCGCGCGTCTTGCGTTTGTGATTTTGGGGTCGCGAGAGGGGGAATTGCGACCTTTATGGCCGGAACGCCGGGATTTTTGGAACAGACAGGTGCGACTGACGACTTCGAGCCGTGGTTGAGCCCGAACTTGTGTGCATTGCACATGCAAACCGGTCAACGGAGCGAGCCGCACGCATTCACAAATCACCGATTTACCTTCTATAAATCCAGCTGTCAGCGGGATCTACTTGGCGGAGACCACCTCGGTCGGAACGAGCGTGTCCCCTGCTGTGGAAGGTCCTCGGCGTCGGTCTATCCGGCGCCCTCTTCGCCTGCAGCGGCCCGAGCGTGGGCGACGCGGTCGTCCCAAACACGGCGCGCGACGCCTCCAACGCCGATGCCAAGATTCCCTGCAACTACAAGGATTTTCGCGGCAACGATGCCGTCTGTTCCAGCGAGAACGGTATCGCCCCCGGCGGCGGCGACTGCGCGTCCCCCGACGGATGCAATTACGCGATCTGCAGCAACGGACGCCTCGGTCAATCGGTCGTCGATTGCCAGTGCGTCCCCGATCGCGCCCGCTTTGCCGACGCCGGGATTCGCACCGTCTTTCGTCGCGGAACTTACACCGCTGATGACGGATGCACCGTTTGCCGCTGCGGCGTCGACACCGGCGGGCCGTACCTCGATTTCAAGAGTTTCCCGTGTGATTCAAGCGCGTGCCCACCAAAATAGCCGCCTCGACAAATCGCTCCCCCGGCATCCTAGTGGACAGTTTATCGTGGCTGAATGGCCGTCTTCCCCCGCTCCTGGCTCCTCCCGCTTCTCGTCGCCGGCGCCTTCGCCCCCGTCGGCTGCACAAGCCCGGAAGACGACGCCGGGAACACCGCAAGCGACGACCTCACCGTGTGGGACCCGATCTCGGCGTTCTCCGGAAACTCCCCGAATTTCGCACAAGTAGCCAACGGAAATGCCCTCGCCGTCGTCTCGCGAGACTTCGGGCGCGGCGCCAAGGCGGGGGCGCTCGTCGAGCTGTTTTACCCGTCCCTCGGGCAAGACAACCTCTACGACTCCTACGTCGGCCTGCGCGCCCGCGGCAGCTTCTCGTGGGCCCACGATCTTCGGCTCGTCGGTCAGCGCATCGTGGAGAATACCGGGGTCGTCGAGAGCGTATTTTCCGGCCCCGGCGTCGAACTTCGCATCGCCGATGTGATGCGCCCGACCCACGACGCGCACCTGCGTAACGTCACCGTCGTCAATCGCGGGATCGACCCGATCGCCGGCGGGCAACTCGCCTTCTACGCTTTCTACACGATCGGGACGCTACCGACCGGCGACGCCGTTCGTTACTCGGCCCCGGACGGCGCCCTCCTTCAGACCGATAGCGGAAGCAAAACCGCAATTGCGACGGTCGCCGACCGCGCTCCGACAAACAGCCATTGCGGCGTCGCTCTTTCCCCCTTGGGCAGCGGACGGGACGCCCGCTTCGCCGCCGAAGACGGCAAGCCGGCCGGTTGCACAACGGCCGGACCTTCGACCGGCGTCACCGGCGCTCTCTTCCACGATCTTCCGACGATCGCCCCCGGCCAATCGGCCCAAATCACCTACGCGATCGGCCTTGGCGGCTCGGAAAGCAGCGCGCTCACCGAGGCAAAAGCCGCTGTTTCCTTGGGATTCGCCGGAGCGACCCGGGAAGACGCCGACCGCTGGTCCCGCGTCCTCAGCCAGGCAAAGCCGGTCCCCGGTCTGCCCGCCCGCGCGAAGCCGGTCTACAATCGCGCATTGATTACGCTGATGCAGCACCACGTGAATAACGGTGCATTCATCGCCGCGCCGACGCTCACGAGCCCCGCCTATCGCTTTGTCTGGCCCCGCGATGGATCAAAAACGTCTATTGACCTCCTCGATGCCGGGTATCCCGCGGAAGCGGCACAGTTCTTTGAGTTCCTTGAAAAGCAGCTCCTGGCCGATGGCAGCTTTGCCGTGAACTATCAGCCCGATGGCAGCGGACCGATGTGGAACTTCGGCCGCGAAGGGAACGAGAACGACCAGCCGGGCATGCTCCCCTGGGGCGTTCACCACGTCTACCTTTCCACGAAAGACAAAGGCTGGCTGCGAGCCCGTTTCCCTGGCGTCGTTCGTGCCGCCGACTTCCTCGTCACCGTCGCGCCGCGCGGCCAGGTCGGCCCCTCCCGCGATCTTTGGGAGCTCGAGACCGGCGCAAGCTGGACCTACGCGAATGGCTCGGCGATCGCCGGCCTCGAAGCGGCCGCCGCCATCGCGACCGAACTCGGCGAAGGGGCCGCCGCCGCCAAGTACCTCGCCAAGGCGAAGGAGATGCGGACGGTCTTGATGACGAAATTTGTCACAAAAGACGGCTACTTCGCGCGCGGGATGAAGAAGAGCGGCAACCTCGACCCCCGGCTCGAAATCGGCAACCTGGCCCTCGGCAACGGCGGCTTCGCAATCCTCCCCGACGCGACCCCCGCCCTCGCAAAAATCGGCGACCTCGTCGGCCCGCGCCTCGGGACGCCGGGCGGCGCCGTCCGACGCTACGAAGGGGACAACTACTACGGCGGGCAGCCGTGGCCGGTCGCCTCCAACTGGCTCTCCGTCCACAAATTCGCCCGGGGCGACGTCGCCGGCGCACGGGCCCTCTTCGACGTCATCACCGAGCAGGCCTATGCCACCGACGCGCTGATGCTCGGCGAACAGTTCGAGGAGCCGACGAAAAGGTGGCTCAGCGCCTTCCCCCTCGCCTGGAGCGAGGCCGCCTACGTGGTCACCGCGCGCACGATTTACGGCACGCCCTAAGCGCTTACTTGCGCTTCCTTGCTCTCACTTCAAAGGGAGCTTCAACCCGTACTCGGCCCGCATGGCGAGGAGCGCTTCTGCGTTCCCTTTTGCGTCATCGACGGGATGATGCGTGTGAGCCGTCTTTCGCAGATGCTTGAAATTTTTAAACGTATTTTTCACCAGCCCTTTGTACAGCGAACCGATGTTCATCGAGCTGTGACCAAAGGGGTTCTTCCCGAGGAAGTGGTGGAAGTACCAGTTCACAAACTGCCAATCGAAGCCGTTGTTGTCTGAGGCGAAGAGCAGCCGAGAACTTCCAAGAATTTCAAGCCATTCTGCAAAGCGCTGCATCTCGGCGGCCGCCTCGGGGAAGCCGAGCGTCTCTTCCCGGGAATGCCCGGATACCGCCAGTGCTTCGGGGACGAAGCGCTCAGAAATCGGCCGGAAACGCCCATAGAAGGTGCGAGAGAGCCCCTCTTCGACGACGACGGCACCGAGCGAAATCATCGAAAAATCGCCGGGGATCGGCCCGTCGCTTTCCACATCTACGGCAAGGACGAGCATCAGTAGCCCGCCCCGGTATTCGGTTTGTTCCCCCCGCTGCTCGCCGGCGCCGCTCCGAAGGGGGGGAGGCCGGGGATCGTCGGGAAACCGGAGGGGACGGTGAACGTCGGCATGCCGGAAGGGACGGTGAACGTCGGTATCCCTGAAGGGAACGGCATCGCCGACGGAAAGCCGGTTGCCGGAGCCGCGCCCCCGTCGGCCACCGATGCGGCCGGGCGCGCCGAGCCGGCTGCTGGGGTTCCGGCGGTTGGCGGGCGGACGCCGTCGCCGCGAAGCGAGCCGAGATCGCCGTTGGGGGGGTCGCCAGGGCGAACGCCGCTCGTTGCAGGGGCGGCGGTCGCCGATGGGGACGCCCCCGGGGACGCCCCGATCGGCAGGGGATCCGTCGCAGAATTTTGAAGAATTGCGAAGCCGCCGGCGACAAGCGCGGCGCCCGCAACCAGTGGGACGACGACGTAGGGCCACGTTGCACGCGCCTTCCGCCGCCGCGGTTCCCGGGCACTCGCCATCGGTGCACTCTGCATCGGTGGCGTAGGCGTCGCTGAATTCTGCATTGGTGCATGATGCACGGGCGCCGCGTAGGCGGGCGCGACGGGGGCGGCACGCTGGGTCGTCGCCTTCGGGTCGCCGGGCGGCGGCGCGAATACTGCAGCGATCGGTGCGCCAACAAGCGTTCCGTCGTCGGCGGGCGCTCCCGCAACGGCGGCTGCGACGGCTGGACCGACGGCCGGCGCGGGACCCGCGACGGGAGCGGCCGGCGCGAGGGCGGCCCGCTTTTCGGAAATTGCATCGAGGGCGAAGCGCATTTCTGCCGCTGAAACAAACCGGTGTTCTGCCTTCGGCGCCATCGCCCGATGCACCAATCCGGCAAGCTCGGGGGGCGCGTTCGGCGCCGCTTCGCGGAGGGGGCGAACCTCGCCGCGCTCGACCTTTCGCACCACGGAGAATGCATCGCCACCGACCGGCCGCGCACCGGCGAGCATTTCGTAGAGGATCACGCCGACTGCATACAAATCGGCCCGCGCGTCGACCTTCGCCGCCTCGTGAACCTGCTCGGGGGCCATGTACTCGGCGGTCCCCATGAGCATCCCGGCGACGGTGAGATCGGGGGCATCCGCGGGGCGGAGCCGCGTCCGCGAAACCTTCGCAATGCCGAAATCAATCAGCTTTAAGTTCGGCTTCCCCCCGTGGAAGGTGAGGAAGATGTTGTCCGGTTTGAGATCCCGATGAACGACGCCGAGGCCGTGCGCCGCTTCGAGGCCGGTCAAGATCTGACGCGTGTATTCGATCGCAACATCGGGCGGCAGCCGCGGCTCCCGCTCAAGTTTCTTCCCGAGCGGTTCCCCTTCGAGGAGTTCCATCACGAGGTAGGCGACCGGCGTACCGCCGTAGGTCGTCTGCTCGACGTCCATCACGCGCACCACGTGGGGACTCTGGATCTGCGCGGAAACGCTTGCCTCTTGGAGGAAGCGTTCGACGATTCCGGCATGCTGCACCAGTTCGCCGTGGAGCACTTTTACGGCGACGCGGGTGCTGAGGCGGATGTGCTCCGCTTCGTAGACGGCCCCCATCCCGCCATCTCCAAGGAGTCGAAGGATGCGGTATTTCGCGCTGAGAGTGGAGCCGATGGCGATCACGGAAGCGCCACGCTAGCCGATCCCTTCACGAAAAGATGCCGCGATGGCGTGCGTTCCTCGGCGGTCATGCGCCGAGCAGCGCGCGGACCGGTTCTGCGTCGGCAATGCCGGTAAGGACCGGCATCAATGCGTCTTCGTCGCCACCGCCAAAGGCGCCTGCCGCGGAAACGGCGCGCGAACGTGGCCCATCAAGCACCAAAAAAAGATCGGTCGAGCGGTACGGCGGCGGCGGCGCGAGGGACGGTCGCCCCTCCTCGAGGAAGCGCCGGGCCGCTCCGCGGCGGAAGATCTGCGCCACGCGCCCGCGAAACGCCGCAAAGAGCGCCCGGTGCTCAGTCGCAACGACGTAGGCGATATTTCGGCGATCGAGAGAGAGCTCCTCGGCGCCGCGCGTGATCAGGACGCGACGGTCGGTGATGAGGTAGCGGGTGCGGGAGCGGAGAAACCAGCTCCGGAAAAACGAGCGCCACGCGAGCAGGCCGGCGGCGCCGAAGAGCATCGCGAGACCGATGAGGACTGCGCCGGCAAATGCAGCGGTCTGAACCGGCGTAAGCGCATGAAGTCCGACAACTTTTGCAACGGCGCGCGCGAGGCGAACCGCTGTGGCGAAGGCGAAGGCAAAAAGGAGCGCGGCGCCGAAGCTTGAGAGCTTCTGCTTGGGGCTCCACCGGGTCTCCGTCGGGGCCGCCGACCAGAGAATTTGCTCGCCGGCGTCGATGCGTGCGCTGGCTTGCGCGGGGGCGGCAGCCGTCACGCCGCGGATCGTTGCGAGGACGGCGTCAGGGGCCGCCACATCCGGGAGAACCAAGGTCAGCGTGCGTCGGAGCGCCCCCGTCGGAACCGCGCGCACGAGGACGAGATCCCCCACACCAGGCGCCGTCCAGACGATGCGCGCATAGGTGATGCCGGCGCGCTCGATGGAACGCCTCAAAATTCCACGCTTCCAGCCGACGTGGGTGTCGGTCACCGTGAACTCAAGCTGCTCGCGAAAGTGGATCGGCAGGCGCCAGGCGGCGACCGCAATCGTCGCGGCGAAGAAGGCAAACCCGAGCATCGGGCGGACGTCCGCGTAGAGCACGACGCCTGCAACCCAGGAAAAAAGCACGGCAACTAGCGCCGTCGCGCCGAACGACGCCGCCGCAAGCTTGTAGGTGAGCGGGCAGCGCAGCTGGGCCGGACGCCCCTCCCAAAGACGGCGCCCGGGAAAACCCGCACCGGAACTCGACGGAGGGGGCGTTCGCATAGGGCGAAGGCTCGCGATCGGCGCCCGATCTGTAAAGCGCCGTGAACAAAAAAGCGCCCAGCGCCACCGTCGACGTGGCAAACGACGCGAATGCTTCCGAGTCTCGCCGATCGCCTGTTTGCTCGCCTCGTGCGTCGGCAGCCGCTCTTTTGGGGCGGTTGGGGGGACGAAAGCTACGTCGAGGCGGTACGAACGCGCGCCACCCGCTTTGAGAGCGCTCCGCCGGCGGCCGTCCACTACACGCCGCTCCGGGCCGACCTCGGCGGCCTTGTTCGTCACGGGCGCTTTCTGTCACCGATGAAGCGCCTGGAAGGGCGCACGCGACGGGGGGCCGTCCTGCGCATCGACCCACCGCGCGGCGTCCCCGTCAAAGGGGCTTTCGTCGCCCTCGCGGGGGCCGGCGAGGAGGGGTACACGCTCCGTCGCATGCTGTGGTCGCCTCTCGTGGAAGAGGGGTATACCGCCGTTTTTCTTGAAAATCCTTTTTACGGAACGCGACGCTCCCCCCGCCAGCGGACGGTCGCCGTCGAGACCGTTGCCGAACATTTGACGCTCTCCGCGGCGGTCGTCGCCGAGAGCTGTGCGCTCCTCGGCCATCTGGAACAGGAAGGATTTTCGCAGCTTGGCATCGCCGGCTTCAGCATGGGCGCCTTCCACACCGCCCTCGTCGCCGCCGTCTTTCAGCGCCCCCTCGCCGTAGCGACGCTCGCCGGCGGCGTCTGCCCGAAGGACGTCTTCACCGAGAGCCTCTTCGCGCGGAGCGTCCCGTTTGCCGCCCTCGGCCGCCACGGCGAAGCGATCGAAGAGACCCGCGCGCGCGTCAAGGAAACCTTTGGAATTACTGTAGAAGAGTACGAGCGCCCCCCGCTGCCGGCCGCCTTTCGCTGCGTCGGCCTCCTCCGCGACGGCTTCGTCGCCGCCGAAGAGACCCGGCGCCTGGCGACCTGGGTCGGTGCGCCGGAGCCAATTTGGATCGACGCCGGCCACACCGATGGTCTCGTCCGCGCCCGCCGCGCGCTCCGTCAGGCGCTCCGCGAAGCCTTCGAAACGCTCAAAAAGAGTTCACAAATCACGGCATAGGGCGCGCTTCGTGGCGGGCGGTGGCTCCGCGACGGAGGGCGCTCTCGACGAGTCGCCTGCAGAGTGCAGGAAACGAAATTCCGGCAACGGCGGCCGCCTCGGGGAACAGGCTGGTGCCGGTAAAGCCGGGGAGCGTGTTGACCTCAAGAAGCACAATCGACGCCGGATCCTGGCGATCGCCGACGAGAAAGTCGGCGCGAGAGAGGTCGCGACAACCGAGCGTTTTGTGAGCAAAAACAGCGATTTCCTGGAGCCGAGCGACGACAGAAGGTGCATAGGGCGGCGGACAGTGATGCACGCTCCGCCCCGCCTGGTAGCGGGCCTCGTAGCTGTAGAATGCATCGGTTGGCGTTTCGATGAGCGTCGGCGGGAGCGCGATCGCCTGGTCATCGACGTGGAGGACGCCGCACGTCGTCTCTTCACCACGCACGAACTGTTCGACGACGACGGCCGCACCCAGGGAAAATGCCCGCGCGAGTGCCTCCCCGAGCGCGGCTGCGTCGGTCCCGAGAAGACGCTCGATGCCGAGCGCCGAACCGCTTTCGGCCGGCTTCACGACGACGTCGGTCCCGAGCGCTGCAAGAACGGCGGCCGGGTCGACGGTGGCGCGCCCTTCCGGGCGGAGTTCGACGCCGCGCGCACAGGGCAGTCCGGCGAGGGCGAAGAGCTGGCGGGCGGTCGCCTTGTCCATCGCGTTGGCGCTCGCGCGGACCGCGGAGCCAACGTAGGGGACGCCATAGACCTCCAAGAGCCCCTGCAGGGCGCCGTCTTCGCCGACGGCACCGTGGGTCACCGGGAAGATCACCGCCGGATTTTCGCGACGAATCGCGTCGGGGAGCGCGCCATCGAGCTCCACGCGCACGACGGAAAAGCCCGCCTCCGTCAATGCGGCGTCGACGGAAGCTGCCGACGTCCGACTCACCGCCGCTTCGCTCGACGGCCCCCCTTGCACGACCAGCACTTTCTTCGCGACGCTCATTCCGTCTCCTTCTCTTCCTGATTCAGCGCTTCGCCAACGTCATTGCGGGAAGGCGCGCAACTCAAATCGACAAGTTCAATGCCAGCGGCCTGGGAAAACTCGTAGATCTTGGGATCTCGGTAGAACTCACCGAAAACGATTCGAACAATTCCGCCATTGATGATGAGCCGAAAGCAGCTCCAGCACGGGCTCGCCGTGACGTAGATGCCGGCCCCATCGATACGAACACCGTTCTTCGCCGCCTGGCAAATCGCGTTTGCTTCCGCATGAACGGTGCGTACGCAGTGCCCCTCGTCCATCAAATGACCGACGTCGTCGCAGTGGGGGAGGCCGCGGATCGATCCGTTGTAGCCGGTCGCTAGAATCGAGCGGTCGCGGACAATCACCGCCCCGACGTGTTTCCGATCGCAGGTCGATCGCGTCGCGACTTCGCGCGCGATGTTCATGAAGTACTCGTCCCAGGAGGCCCGGCTTCGTCCCATGGATGCGGCATAGTCCCTTCCGGACGCGGCTGGGAAGCCTCCGAACACACGCGATACTGGCGGAGCGCCCGCGAACCCGCGTACCATTCGCGCGATGCTTCGCTTTTCGTCCCGGGTCCCCGCGCTCGCCCTCGTGATCGCAGCCGGCCTTGCCGCCCTCCCCGCGCTGGAAACCGCTGCATTCGCAGGGAAAAAGGTCCAAGAAGCTCCGCTCACCATCGAGGTGGAGACCGCCGAGCAGCTCTACGTGAAGCTCGAATACGAAAAGGCGAATTCGATCGCCGGCAAGGTCATCGAACGCGGGAACCTGACCCACGACCAGCTCGTGCGCGTCTTCCGCATCCACGCGATTACCTACGCTATTTTGGGGAACGAGGAGGAGGCTACCGACGCCTTTACCCTCCTCCTCGGCTATGCCCCCGACTTCCAGCTCGACGCCGACACCTCGCCGAAGGTCGTCGGCCCCTTCCAAGAGGCCAAGGGCTACTGGAAGGCGCAACCCTCGCGGCCCGGTCTCGACGTCGAGGCCCAGGTAAGAAGCAGCGCTTCCGGCGTGCTTCGGATCAAAACCGTGGACCCTACACGGATCGTCCGGAAGGTTGTCGTCTCCCAGCGGTGGGGCTCCACGGGAACTTTCCTCGCCCGCACCCTCGACGGCAGCCAGGGCTCCGTCGAGATCCCGGCGCCGCCCGTCGGCGGGACGCGCATCGATTACTACGTTCAGGCCTTCGACGACCGGAACAACACCGTAATGGAGAACGGTTCCGCGAACATGCCGCGGAGCGCGTTCGTCGAAGCGCCCGCCGATAAACCGCCGGCCGCCGAGAGCAAGAGCATCCTCTCTAGCCCGATTTTCTGGGCGGTCGCGGGCGCGGTCGTCGTCGGCGGAGGCGTCGGGACCTATTTCGCGTTGCAGCCGTCACCGGCCACCACGGCGCGAGTCCCAATTTCGACGTCTCCGTGACGCCGAAATTGTCCTATTTGCAGGGGTCTTGGGCGGCGCAGTAGGTGGCGAGCACGCAGCGGCCGACGCGCGCGCTGTTTGGGGTCGCGCCGGTGGCGTCGTTCACCGGGAAGAGCTGGAGCTCTTGGGGGCGCACCCCTTCCGCGCCGGCGGAGAACGTCGTGCAACCGGCGAGAAATTCACGACTTTCAGCGATACCGACGGCAAGCACCGAATAGGTGCCGAAGGGGAGCACCGGCGCGTCGGCTCTCTTGAGGTCGCAGGTGGGCGCCATCCGGGAGGCGATCGGCGCGGCAACCGTTCTCCACGCGCCACCGACGACCGACGCGGTGAGCGTGCTGCAGGCGACGGTGTTCGCGTAGAACCGAAGCTCGACGGAATCGGTGGCAACCTCCGCCTTCTCGCTCGGGAAGGTGATTTGAAGAGGGGAGGTATTCTGTTCATCGGCCACGCAAGCGGCAGCAACAGGAACCAGAGAGACGAGAAGAGCGACCGCCGACCATCGGGAAGAGACCGTATTCATTTGCTGCTCGCTGCGCGGACGATGGTCGCCGTCGTTCCCTGAACAACGACCCGATAGGCGACGTATTTTCCGCCAACATCCCCGGTATCATCGACGTCGACCGGCCCCGATGCTCCATCGAAGTTGACGCGGCGTTTGAGGGTCGCGTTCCCGAGGGCCCCGTTGAGGTCTTTCGGAGTAAAACGCGTCCCATCGGCGGCGGGCCGAGACACATTCACGAGCTCGAGGCGCACTTTGCTGCCATCGAAGGTCCCGGCGCGGGCGGCAGCAAGCGCGTAAAGTGCAATGACATCATAGGCGCTGGAGCGGAAGCTCGCCTCGTCTACAGTGGCAAGTCCGTTGGCGGTGCCGAAAAGGCGCTCGAATTCCTTGTACGGCGCTTCGCGGGGCGCAGGATCCGGGCCGGTGTAAATCACGCCGTTCAACGAAGCATCCACCTGGCCGATTCGGATGCCAGAGATGCCATCGCTGCCGAACATTCGGGGATTTTTCCCCGTCTTCTGGCCGAGCGCGTTGGTCGCCCGATAGAAGTCTTTTGCGTAGCTCCCGAGCGTGTGGATGAGAAACACACATTCGTTGATGGCAAGCGTCGCATCCGCCGCATAGCCGTCGGCGGTGGTTGCGGATGCGGAGACGGCGACGACCTTCGGCGTCATCCCTTTTTGGTCCTTCAGAACCGACTCCAGCTTCGTGGCGAGCGACGAGGCGTACGCTTCCCCAGTCTGGTACGCGATCGTGACGTTCGTGCACTTCGCGATGCCTTCACCGGCAACGGGGCCAGCGGCGGGGGCGTGGACGCCGGCGAGGATGTCGGCCATGAAGTTCGCCTGGCCCGCGTCGGCGGGCACCGTGCGGAAGAAACGCCCCTCGAAGGCGCTCCCAAGACCGTCGCGCGTTGCGGAAGCGCTCCCGATCACGAGGTTTTTCTCCTTGGCGACGTTCACGAGGCCAAGCGTCTGGCCGCTGGACACGGCGCCGAGAACAAACGGCATCGTCGGCGTGGCAGCAAGCTGGGCGCGGACGGCGATCTCGGCGGTCGCCGTGGCGTCGTCACTCTTGTAGCGGATGCGTACCGCCTCGAGCGGGTGCCCGAGGACACCGCCGAGGGCATTGATCTGGCGGACCGCGGTCAACGCCCCCTGTTCGATGCTCGCCGAGTCGTCGCTCGCGTCGTCAAGAAGGATTCCGACGGGGATCCGCTCCGCGGACGCTGGGGGCGTGGCGGCGTCGGTGCAGGCAAGCGATCCCAGGAGGGGGGCGACGAAGACAAGGGGAGAAATCCGCATAATATCAAGAATGTAGAGGCGATTAGAGGGCCATGCGCTTGGTGACCGACTCACCCGCTTTCACGACGACGGTGACCTGAGACTTGATGCCGCGCTCGGGATTTTCGAGCGTAAACGTGTGCGAACCGGCCGGGAGTTGGACGCGGACAATTGGGGTGACGCCGAAACTGCGCCCCCCTTCACTGACCTTCGTCCACGGGCTCGTATCGAGGGTGACGAAGCCGACCTCCTCCTTAGGCGGTGGCGTCGCCTCCACGGGCGGCGTCGTTGCCGCCGTCTTCACCGGCTTCGGAACCGTGGAATTGCCAGCGGTTCCCGGCGGCGCAACGGGCGGATCGCCCCGGTGGTCCTCGGTCGCAACGCCCGTCGGGGTCGGCGGGACGGTCCCGGCGGGCGTGCCGGCCGTGGCTGGCGTCGGTGAAGTCGCCGTTGTGGAAGTATTTTGGAGAGTTGGCTGCGGCGCAACGACCGAAACGGCAGCCGGCGGCGCGACGACGT
>DYPH01000154.1 GCA_020720045.1 Sorangium cellulosum
CCGCGCTCGTGACCGTCGCCGAGCACGGCCGATTTTCCGTGGCGGCGGGGCCTAGCGTCGGCGTCGGTTGGGTCGGCGCGCATACCGAAGCCTCGGAAATCGATCCAGGACGCGTCGCCACGAGGCGCGCCGCGACCTCTGCGCTCGTCGGCCTACGGGGGACGGGCTACGCCTCGTTTGGAAAGAACCTCTCGATATTCCTGAGTATTCTTGGCGATTTCGACACGTCGCCCCACCGCATCGTCGAGGACAACGGCGCCACACGAACGGCACTTTTCGAAACGGGGACGTTCCGGCCGTCGGCGGCGCTAGGCCTTGAGGTCCGCTTTGACGCCGACTCGAAGGTTTCTGGCGGCAGCGGCGTCGCCGAGGTTTTCGGGGCCCGGACAGGCAACCGACCGTTTCCGAGGGGGCAATGAGGCTACCTTCCAAGATTTACAGTTGTTTCTTCGGGATGCTCCTCGCCCTGGCCGCCTGCGAAAGCACCGACTTGGTCGTCGTCGGGCCCCCCAGCGCCGGTTCTGACGCCGGCGACGACGACGATGTGTGCGCGGACAACGAAGACTGCGATAGCGAGTCATTTTGTGCGCGGAACGCCTGCGACGACGCCACCGGACGCTGCGCGCGAAAGCCCCTTCTGTGCAACGAAAGCGTCGCGCCGGTCTGCGGCTGTGACGGTACAAACTACTGGAATGATTGCCTACGTCGCCAACAGGGCGCCTCCGCGGCGGCGGTCGACGAATGCCCCCGCCCGCGCTCGTGCGACGATCAACACCCCTGCCGCGGTGACGCCATATGCGCACGTATTCGAGCGCCCAGGGACGCCACCTGCGGAGGCCCAAGCGTCGGCGAATGCTGGGTCCTTCCGAACGCGTGCCCGGAAGATTCCCCAAAACTTTTCAGTATTTGCTCAAACAGCTGCGTGAGCGCCTGCACGCTCATTCGGGACAGCGCCCCTGCCCGCTTCGATGGTCGGTGCCGGTAGCCGCAAGGCTATTCGCTGCAATAGGGGCAAGGCTCCATTCCGATTGAGTTTTCGGACTTCTTTTCCGCGGTCGGGATGGGCGGCGCCACGGAGGGGACGGGGACGGTCCGAGGAGCGGGAGCCGGTGCGCGCGCGGACGATGGTGCCGAGCGGGCAGAACCTGGGATCGTTCGCACCTCGGCGGTCGACGGCGGAGCGGCGGTCGGGACTTCAGAAGATCTTGAAATCGATGCCATTTGGGGCAACGCCGTCGCCGCCAACCGGGTCGGTCGCGCCTGACGGTGGGGGTCGGAGGAACTCCCGAAGCGCGCGCGATACCCAAGGGCGAGGAGAAGGAGCGCGACGGCGGCAAACCCCCGAACGACCTGGAGCGCCGTCGGCGTCGCCCGCGACGGCGCTGGCGGGCCGACCTCGATCGACGGGAGGTTGCCGCTTCGCGAGCCGGCACGGACGGCCCTCCTCTCCCCCCGACTTCGGTCCTCGCGCTCAGCGGCGTGGGCGGTAAGCAGCCGCCGGTCGGAGAGGGCCCGCGGGGGAGAAGCTTCAAAATACGCAACAACATCTTTTGGTTGAGCAGAAGCACCTGCCACGCGTATCCAGCCTTCGAGGGCATCGGCAAAATCGCCCGCCGTCGAAAAGCGCCCGTCGGCGGAGCGGGTCAGCGCCTGAGCGACGAGGTCTGCGAGGGCCGCCGGCACGTCTGTGTTCTCGGCATCGGCACGCGGGGGGACCGCGGTAAAAAGGCGAGCAAGTACATGACCATCGCCCCCTTCAAAGAGGCGCTTTCCGACGAGCATCTCCCAGCAGACGACCCCTGCGGCCCATACGTCGACACGCCGATCGATCGCCCCTTCGGCGAGCTGCTCGGGGGCCATGTAGCGGAGCTTCCCCTTTAAAACGGAAGGGATTCCATCGTCTTGGGCGAGCGATCCACGCGCGGTGTAGCGCTCGGTGACACGAGCGATGCCAAAGTCGGCGAGTCGGGTGACGCCATCGGTGCCTACGAGGACGTTGTGGGGCGTGACGTCGCAGTGAATGAGGTCGAGGCGCTTGCCTCGCGCGGTCGTCGCTTCGTGGGCGGCGTGGAGGCCCCGGAGGAGGTCGACGGCGATGCGCGCGGCGACGGCGGGCGGGAGCGGTCCTCGGTCGGCGAGGAGCGCCACAAGCGTTTGACCTTCCACAAGATCAAGCACGAGGAAGAGCGCCTCTGGCAGTTCAACGCATTCGTGAACTTTGACGACATTTGGATGACGAATCGAGCGACCAACGCGCCCCTCGCGGAGGAAATCGGCGACAAGCGCTTCGTCAGCGCGAAGGTGGGGGTGAAGCACCTTTACGGCAAACGGCTGTGTCGAACCGTCAAGGCGCGCGGCGCGATAGACGGTCGCCATCCCGCCACTTCCGAGGACGCCCTCCAACCGATACCCGCCAACCGAGCGCAGGGAATCTCCCTGTTCGCCCGCATTGGAAGCCGCCGGTGCCTCGACCATAAGTGAGGAAGAGTACTTCAACATCGCGTGGGCCGGTACTTGCATTCTGTGCATCGGCTGGCCATTCTCCGCCGGTGCGCGTCCGACGCCTTTTCGCCGTACTGGGGCTTGCCGTTCTTATGGCAACCGCTCGGACGGCAATTGCATCGCCGGTGACCCTCGCTGCGGCTGCGTTCCGCGAGGGGGAGGCGGCGACGGCCCGCGGCGACTATGCGAATGCCGCCCGTCACTTCGACGATGCCCACGCGCTTGCCCCCCACTTCGCGCCGCTTCTCAATGCCGCTATCGCTTGGGAAAAGGCAGGAAATCCCGAAATAGCCGCCGACCGATTGCAGGCGCTCCTTGCGCTCCCCGACGTGCCGCCGGGGAAAGTCCTCGACGCGCGAAGTCGGCTTTCTGCCCTCGAAAATGCAGTCGTCACCGTCGAGGTCCGCGGACCGGTTGGTGCGCGCGTCGCTGTCGCCCACCGGAGCGCCGCCGACGTCCCCTTCACCGTCCATCTCGCCCCAGGACGGCATGAGACCGAGACGCGGGTCGCCGGCGCGAGGATCGTCGGCGCCGTGGAGGGGGTGGCGGGAATGCGCTTCGTCCACGACGTCACCCCGGCGACGTCGGCCCCACCGCCGGTTGTTCCGCAGATCGCCGACCGAGGAACCCACGATGCTGGCCCGAATCCCATTGCTTTCGGGGCACTTGGCGTAGGTGCGGCCGGTCTCGCGGCCGGGGTAACGTTTGGCGCCTTGGGGCTCTCGGCCCGCGGCCGCCTCGCCGACGACCCAAGCGACGCCCGCGCCCACGGCGACGCGCTCCGCTTCCGGACCTTCGCGAACATCGCCTACGGCGTCGGCGCACTCAGCGTCGGCGCAGGCGTTGCGCTCATCGCTTTTGGGCCCCGGCGGACGATCCGCGTCGCCGTCACGCCGACGGAACTGACACTAAATGGCCGTTTTTAAGTCGTTTTTGACCGCGCCTTGAGCATTTGAAAATGGCGACGCGCGATGCCCGTTTCGCGCGCTGCCTTGGAGACGTTCCCCCCGGCGCGGGCGAGGGCGAGGGCGACGTAGCGGCGTTCAAAGGCCTCGGAAGCCCGCTTGCGGGCCTCGGGAAGTGGAAGGTTTTCGGCAAAAAGCGCGTCGACGAGCGACAACCCCGCTCCAGGGGGTGCTCTACCGGCAGCGGCATCGGTCTCCTCGGCGCCGAGCGCGAGGAAGCGTTCGACGGCGAGTCGGAGCTCGCGAACGTTCCCCGGCCAGACGTGGGCGTACCAGGCGGCGCGCGTTGCGAAGGGGATCGCCTCGGGGCTCCTGCCGGCTGCGCGCAGAAAATAATCAATAAGAACAGGGACATCACCACGCCGTGCCCGAAGCGGAGGCAGCACGACCCGCGCAGAGACGAGCCGGTGGTACAGGTCGTCGCGGAACGTACGTTCGACAACGGCGCGGTCGAGATCCCGCCGGGTCGCCGCGATCACACGCACGTCGGCGCGGCGGGCCGTCTCACTCCCAAGCCGCCGAAATTCCCCGCGATCGAGCAGCCTGAGGAGTTTGGCCTGAAGCGGAAGATCGAGGTCGCCGATCTCGTCGAGGAAGAGCGTCCCACCATCGGCCAACTCAAAGGCGCCCCGTTTCCGGGCGACGGCGCCGGTGAAGGCTCCACGCTCGTGGCCGAAGAGTTCACTCTCGGCGAGAGCCGGCGAAATCGTTGTGCAATCGAGGACTACGAAGGGGCGGTTGGCACGCGGGCCGGCTCGATGAAGCGCCTCGGCGACGACTTCCTTCCCGGTGCCGGTCTCCCCTTCGATGAGCGTCGGCAAGGAGGCGGCTGCGAGGCGCGTCAACAGAGGATAAATTTTGCGAATTTCAGTACTTGCACCAACAAACCCGCCAAAATGGTCGGCATCGGGGAGCTCCTCACCGACGTGGGCGGCGAGCGACACCGCGAGTTCGACGGCCCCGATGCGTATGCGGGCGCCGTGCCCCGCGTACGCGACCTCCACACGCACACCGTCGACGAAGGTGCCGTTCCGCGACCCGAGATCGCGGACGCGAACCCCCGCTTCGACGAGGTCGAGCTCGCAGTGGCGTCGCGAAACGGTCGCGTCGACGAGGCAAATGGCGCAGGCGGGGCCCGATCCGACGAGGGTTGGTGCCGCCTCGCGCCCGTCCAGCTCCAAAATCGCCGGCCCGTCGAGCGGCGAGAGCACGGCACGCATCTCCGGCATCGCCGTCGGGAGCACGGGGAGGAGCGCGCGGGTCACGTCGTGCATGGCGGCAAATCTCCGGGGCAAAGGGAAAACATGACCGAAGAGTAGGGACGAAAAGGACCGACGAAATTGCTGCCAGAGGCGGCGCCCGGCGCCCGCGCCAAGGGCGGCCGTGAGAATACGCAAAGAAGCGTGAACGTGGTACCTTTGCCGACTCCTCGAATGGCTCGTCGACTGCGCCCATGGATCGGAATGGTTGGGTCGATCTTCGTGGGCGGCGTCGGGTGCACGTATAGCGTCCCCGATCTCGTCGCGGCAGCGACCGACGCAGGTCCGATCTCCATCGATGCGCGGCCGCCGCCGACCGTCGACTCGCTTCTGCAGGGGCCCGACTGCCTGTTCGGGTGGCGTGGGCCGATGACGGTCACGGCGACGCCCCTCACCCTCCCCTCCTGGTGCACGCAACGCCCCCTTCGCTTCGATCGCGGGCGCGGCGCGGCGCCGCTCGGAAACGTGGAAAAGGTCTCCGATCGCGGCCCATGGGGCGCCCCATCCCGCCTGGGAACGCCGCCGCTCGCCGTCGTGGAAGCGGCCGCGTTCTACGATCTCGCTGCCGGGGCGACCGAAGAGGCGGCGACGTGGTCCCTGTATGCGGTCGTCCGCGCGCGCCCCCACGCGAACGAAAGTCTTCACGATCACCCACTTTTTTCCATCGGGAGCCCGTCCGGTCCCGTGGAGGTGTGCCTCTCGTTCAACGCGAACGTCGGCTTCGACCACGGCTCGCTTGAGATTCACGCCAAAGGCGGGACGACGGCGCTACCGCTACCGACCCCTTCCGACGATCGCCCGGTCCTCGTGAGCTTGCGAACCGACGGCACTGACACACGCGTCGACGTTGTCGTCACGAACGTACGCTTTCTGGCGAGCGTGCCGGTGTCGCCGGCGCTCCCTCCGCTGCGAACCGGCAGCGCGCGCCTGTTGGCCGATCTCGGCGCCCTCCAGAACCTGGAGGGGGCCCTTTCCGAGGTGCTCATCGTTGGCCGCGGCGTCGACGACGAAACCCACGAAGGGGTGATGCAGGATCTGGCGCGCCGTCACGGCTTCGTCATCGCCCCCTGAGCGAGCGACGAGGCCCGTGCCCGCAAACGGATGCCGGCAACCGCGTCAACGGCGGCGACAACACCCTCGTAACCCATCGAAACATCATCCTTTTTCGCAGCGCGCTCGACTGCGTCTGCAAAGGCGGCCGCCGATGATGGACGGGCATCCGGGGCGACGCGAAGGGCGCTCGCGAGCACGGCAAGGAGCGCCGGGGGCGGCGCTTCGACGGTGGCCGGGAATGGGCGAATTCGACCACGAACGATTTCAAAAACGGCAGCACTTTCGGCACCATGGAAGAGGCGTTCCCCGGCGATCGCCTCCCACCAGACGACGGCGGCCGCCCATACATCGACCCTCCGATCGAGGGGGCTCCCCGAGAGCTGCTCCGGCGCCATGTAGCGCAGCTTCCCCTTCACGACACCAACCCCTGTAATTTCCGTACCTTCTGCCGCTTTCGCGGTACCAAAATCGACGAGCTTCGTTGTTCCGTCGGCGCCGACGACGATGTTCTGCGGGGAGACGTCGCGATGAACGAGGGCGGGGGCCGCCTCGTGGGCCGCGTGAAGGCCGCGGAGGAGATCGACGACGATCCGCGTCGCCACGGAGATGGGAAGTCCGCGTGAACATTCAGCGATTTCAGAGCTTTCCGCCCCATCTTCCCGACCACGAACGAGCGCGGCGAGGGTGACCCCGGGGACGTATTCGAGGACGATGTAGAGTGCCGCGTCCTCCTCGCGGCACCCGAGGACGCGGCCCACGTTGGGGTGCACGATGCGAGAACCGAGACGCGCTTCACGAATGAATTCGCGAACGTAAACCTCGTCGTCGCGGAGGTGCTCCCGCAAGACTTTTAGCGCGACGAGCGCCCCTTCGGAATCGCGTGCAAGATACACGGATGCCGTTGCCCCTTCGCCGAGCACGAGGAGCAGTTCGTAGGGGCCGAGGCGCGGAAACGGGAGCGCTTTATCCATGAATATCGGAGCATTAACGCCCAGGCCCCAGCAGAAACGCGAGCGCTCCAGGGACGCGCCGTTGCCAGGCGGCCTCTTCGTGGCGGTCCCCCGCGGCAACCCGATAGCCGAGGTCCTGATTGCGCCGGTAGCCGGCATTTTCCCAGGCGCTCGCAAGGGCCGCCGTGTTGGTGACGTCGTCGTTCGAGGGGCCCGAGTCGCCACTATCGACGTACACCCGAAGCGGGCGCTGACTTCCAAGCAGCGGAACCTCGCGAAGAATCACGCGATTGTCCCACCAGGTCGACGGGCTCAGCGCGCCAACGAGCCCAAAGGCGTCGCTCCGTTTCACGCCAGCGTGGGCGGAAATCAGTCCGCCAAGCGAGGAGCCGATGATCGCCGTGTGGGCACGGTCGGGGAGCGTCTTGAATTGAGCGTCGACGAGCGGCTTGATTTCGTCGGTGATCATCAGGAGATACGCGTCTCCATTGCCGCCGAAACCTTCGGTCGCGTCGCGGGTCGGCGTGAGCTCGTTCCCGCGGTCGGCGCTATTTCCGATGCCGACAACGATCGGTTCCGCGAAGCTTCCATCCTCGGCGGCGCGGTCGACCGCCTGATCGACTTCCCAGGCTACGCCGCCAAACGAAAGGCGCGGGTCGAAGAGGTTCTGGCCATCGTGCATGTAGACGACGGGGAAGCGCGCCGCCGTGTTCTCGATGGCAGTCGGTGGAAGATACACGTAGATCGGGCGAGCCGCCGTCGTGTGGGTGGAGACAAAGCTGCTTCGGAAGGTCGAAACCTGGCCGGAAACTGCCTGAAAATGCGGATAGATATGCGTCTCCGCCCCCCGGGCGACCGTGTAGTTCGGCCCGCGCGCCCAGACGCCATTGAGGCGCGGCTTCCAAGCAAGCGAGGGGCCGTCGGTCGCTGCGAAGTGGACGGTGACCGAAAACGTCGCCGGGGCGGTCGCAGCCATCGGCGCGTCGGCGTCCCAGGAGAGGCCGGCTCCGTCGCCGCGCAGCGCGAGCGAAGCAGCTGGATAGTGAACAAACAAGCGAGCTTCGTCGCGGGGGATCGCCCCGCCGTCGGCCGTTGGTGCGGCGTCGGGCACGGCGCTTCCGGCATCGACGGGGCCGGTCTCGGCGGCGGTTGCGTCGGCGCTCCCGGCATCCCCGCCGGCATCGGGGCTCGGCGTGCTTGAGACCGCCGAATCGCCACAGGCGGCGAGCGCCCCCCACAAAAGCAGGCGCCCCAAGACATGCAGACGGAGGTGCGGAGCGGCCATCGCGCGAGGGAAGCACCGTCCGCCGGGCCGTTCAAGGGGGCATCGCCGCCGTCAGAGGATGGTGCCGGGGATCCGGTAGATTTCCTGATTGATCACGATGCTGGCAAGGACCGCCTCGTTGACCCACAGGAAACCGCCGTCGGCCCAGCGGGTGCCCCAGCTATTTTGAATCAGAAATTCGCGTCCTTGCGTGCCGTAGCGGTAGCCGCGAAGGACCATCGCATGAGGCCCAAGCACCCCCCGCGGCGGCGGTGCCACCGAGGTGCCGGCGGGGAGCTGGCTGCTCGTCCAGCTCATCGGCATCGTCACGCCGATGTAGAGCGGCTCATTTTGCGCGAGGCGGGCGGCAACCTGATTGAAATCAAGGGTATCGCCGAGGGACTCGATCCCGGTCACCCGGAAGACCGGCGTCGCGTCGGCGCGGGCGCGCTCGGCCTGCGCGTAACCGTTGCGGAAGCCGGAGCTGCCGTCGGTCTTGTAGAAGCTCGCACAGGACGGGCGGTCGGCGTCGTCTTCGAAGGCGCAGGCGCGGGCGCCGTCGTAGGGCCAGACGGCATCGCTGGTCGTCGCCCGGACAACGGCGTCGAGGCCGCGGCGGTTGGACGGGTCCTGGTAGCTGGCGAAAAGATGCATCGCCGAGCCGAGATCGCCGCGCCCGGCTTTCCGGGCGACGGTGTCCAGGATCGCGGCGATGGCGTTCGCCGAGCAGCTGCCGACCTGCCCCTGGTCACGAACGGGGCCGATGAGGCCGCTCATGCGCTGATCGACGGTGCCGGGGAGCATGCCGACCGGGATCGGCGGAAGCTTCGTCGCGCTGGCGGCGCCGCGGAGGACCGTGCAGTCGACGAGGCGCGCAAGCTCCGGCGGGAGGCCGGGCATCGGGCAAGGCAACGTGGCGATCACTGCTTGCGCCTGTCCGACGGCGCCGGGAAACTGGGCAAGAATTCCGAACGGATCTGCGGGATTGGCGCCTGCTTGCGCCGAGCCATTCCCCGGTTGCGGCGGCGGCGGGAAGCCGGGGAACGGCGGGAAGCCAGGGATCGTCCAGACCGGGATCTGCCCTTGCGGGTTCGCCGGCGGCTGATTCTGGGGCGGAACGTAGTTCGGCGGCTGCGTGTAGTTCGGGGGCGGCGCGTACGGGTAGCCGGGCTGGGTCATCGGCGGCGGCTGCGCCGGGTAGGCGGGGGACGGCTTCGCCGGGGAACCGCAGGCGGTCGGCAACAGCAGCGCGGCGAGAGCTCCGGCCAGAATTTTTCGCATAGGGGCGATAGACGAGCTTATTCGGCGATCGGCGCGAAGAGTTCCAAAACTTCACGATCGTCGAGACCGGCGAGGGAGCCGAAGCGGGCGGCGCCCGAGGGATCGTCGGTGCCGTCGCCGGTCGGATCGCCAAGGACCCCGGCGGCAAGACGCCGCTTTTTGTCTTGGAGTTCCAAGAGCTTTTCTTCGACGGTCCCCTGGACGACAAAGCGGTAGACGATGACGTTTTTGTCCTGACCGATGCGGTGGGTTCGGTCGGTCGCCTGGTCTTCGACGGCCGGATTCCACCAGGGATCGCAGTGGATCACGGTGTCGGCGGCGGTGAGCGTGAGCCCAGTGCCGCCGGCGCGGAGGCTGACGAGGAAGATCGGCGTCTCCCCCGCTTGAAAGCGGAGGACCGGGGCGGCGCGATCCTTCGTGTCCCCTTGGAGGCGCTCAAAGGGGAGGCCGCGCGCGGTGAGGTCCTCGGCCAAGAGGTCGAGATAACTCGTAAATTGGGAGAAGACGACGGTACGGCGCCCCTCAGAGACGAAGGTCTCCAGGTGCTCGACGATCGCCTCCCGCTTGGCGCTTTCGGCGACGCGGCGGGCGGCAGCGGTCTTCACGAGCGAGGGGTCACAGCAGACCTGGCGGAGCTTCAAAAGCGCGTCGAGGACGACGATGCTCGAGCGCTTGAGCCCCGATGCAGCCATCGCGTCGCGGACCTTCGTCTCCATCGTGAGGCGGATGCCTTCGTAGAGCGAGCGCTGGGCGGCGCCGAGAATGACAGGGATCCGAACAAGAGTTTTCGGAGGCAATTCGCCGGCAACGGCGTCTTTTCCGCGGCGCAGGAGAAATGGCGAGAGGCGGCGGTGGAGCCAGCGGAGGCGATCGCGATCGTCGGCAAGCACAACAGGGCGCTCGACGAGCTTCGCGAAGGCTTTCGGATCGCCGAGGAGGCCGGGGACGGTGAGGTCGACGAGCGACCAGAGGTCGGCGAGACGGTTCTCGAGAGGCGTGCCGGTGAGGGCAATACGCACGTCGGCGGCGATGGCGAGGAGCGCCTCGCGCGTTTTTGCGCCTGGATTTTTGAGCATTTGCGCCTCGTCGAGAACGACGACGCGGAACTTCATCCCCGCGAGGGCGGCGTCGCGGGCGACGAGCGGGTAGGACGTGATGACGAGGTCGGCCGCTTCGAGGTCTTCCGCAAGGGCATGGCGCCCCTTGCCATCGTGGACATGGACGCGCAACGAGGGGGTAAACCGACGGGCCTCGGCGGCCCACACGGGGACGACGCTCTTCGGAGCGACAACGAGGAAACGGGCGCGATCGCTCTCTTTTTTCCCTTTTGAGAGGGCAGCGCGATGGAGCGCCAATAGGAGGGCGAGCGCCTGGACCGTCTTCCCGAGGCCCATCGCATCGGCGAGGATCGCCCCGAAGCCGGCGTCGACGGCGGAGCGCAAGAAGGCGTAGCCGGCGAGCTGGTAGGGGCGGAGCGTCGTTCCTAGACCTTCGGGCGCGGCCACTTCTGCAGTGATTCCGCTGGCTCGCGCCTTCAGGAGCCCACGGAGCTTGTCGAGGGACGGGTGCTTCCCCCCGTACGATGCGGCGATCTGCGCCGCGCGGACGCGGGGGACCGCCTTCGGCATCGCGCCGTCGAGGAGTTCGACGAGGGTCTCGAAGAGGAGCTCGACGTCGGTACGCCGGAAGGAGACCGTGGCTGCGCCGACGCGTACGACGAGGTGGACCGCTTCCGGCGGCGTCGCCAGAAACACGCGCCGCAAATCGGGAAGAATCTCTGCAAAATCAAGTGATTCCGCAGCGGTACCGCCGTCCTCCGCGAGGATGCGGATCGACACCTGCGGGACGAACCACTCGCGGGCCGCTCGGGCATCGCTGCGGCCGCCGGTCTCCGTTTCCGTCGGGTCGGCGTCGGCCGCACGGAGCGTCGTCTCGATGATCGCACGCGCTTCGCGGAGCGTCGGGTAGCGGTCGCCGAAGCGGACCTTGTACCCGGCCGCCTCGAGAACCTTCACCCCGGCGAACGCCATGGTTTCCCAGGCAAATCCGGCACGAAGGACGAACGTTCGCCCTTGTGCAGTCGTCGGTCGGAAGCCGTTGCCAGCGAGCGCCTCAAGGGCGCGGACGATGCCAGGATCCGCGTAGACGACGTCGACAGCGACGCGGCCGGCGTTCGGATCTTTCGGAGTAGAATCGGTCGCTTGCGCTTCGGCAGTCTCCGCGGTCGGGACCGGCTCCGCCGTCGGGGGACCATCGACGAATTCGCGCCGTGGCGCCGGGATCGATTCGCCGAGAAAGCTGAAGCGTCCGTCGCTCCAACGGATCCGTACATCCAAGTAGCGAGTCCCCGGGACGCCGATAAATCGCGGGTCGACCGGCGGAGGTTCGCCGACGCCACCGCCGTCGCCCGCGCCGACGGCATCAAAAACCGCCTCGAGGACGCCAGCAACGATGACGCGTTTCCGTTTTGGCGGCGCGACGGCCGGTGCGGGGCGCGGGCGACGGCGCTCCGGGGGGACCAGCGCGCGCTCGGGCACGGGAATGCTTCGCTCGGGACCGTTCTTCGGCGTGCCTTCGGAGTCGTCTGCCGTGTCCACGCCCATGACGCGGCCATACCACGTTGCTTGCGGCTTCGGCGAGAATCACTCGCCAGCAGCCGGTCGGCAGAGCTGTACTAGGTAGCTGCTCGGAATCTCCTTTTCGGAGTGCGACACGTCCTCGCGAAACG
>DYPH01000283.1 GCA_020720045.1 Sorangium cellulosum
GTAAGCGTAAAATCTGTCCCATCTTTCAATGATGCGAACCGCGGCTAGATTTCTCCTTTTCCTTTGCAACCGGCAAACAGAAAGAGGAGATGGCCGATGGACGGGACGCGTCAGTCGAAAAGTGATGAATGGGCGGGCACGCTGTCCCGCTGGGACGGGTCGGGTTTGAGCGGGGCGGCGTTCTGCCGCGGGAACGGGATACCGCAATGGAAGTTTCATTATTGGAAGAGGAGGCTTCGCGGCGCGGACGGCGCCGCCGCCGGTTTCGTTGAGATGTCTTTCGACGGGGACGGCCGTCATAGCGGTCTGAGTTTCGATTTCGGCTCCGGCGTCCGGCTGGTGGTCGGGAGGGGTTTCGACGCCGGGGAGCTGGCGCGGCTGCTGAGGGAGGTCGGGGGTGTCCGATGCTGAGCATCGGACACTGCCCGATCTATCTTCACAACGGTCCGGCCGACATGCGCAAAGGGTTCGACGGCCTGGGCGCGCTGGTTGAGGAGTCATTCCCCGGCCGCCTTCTCAGCGGCTCGCTGTTCGTGTTCGTGAACCGCCGCCGGAACCATGTGAAGGCGCTGTGCTGGGACGGCGACGGCCTGGCGGTCTGGCACAAGCGGCTGGAGCGCGGCACCTTCAGGGTGTCCAGGACGGGGCGTTCCGAGCTGAGCCGCCGTGATTTCGCCATGCTTCTGGAGGGGATCGAGCCGCGCCGGTTGAACCGCCGGTTCAGCGTCGCCGTCGGAGGCTGAGAAACCCGTTTTTTTTGAGGATTTTTTTGTATATACGCGCGCGCGCGTATTCGGCATGCTATATTATCCCCCATCATGAGGGACACCACGGTAAAACCAGTTGAGACCGGATACGACGGGCTGCTCGCCCTGTACGCCGGGGAGAACAAAATCCTCCGCGGCCAGGTTGAGAGCCTGTCCGGCCAGGTCAAACTTCTGTCCGGGCAGGTCAAACTCCTGTCCGGGCAGCTGGATTGGCTCAAGCGCCAGTTCTTCGGGCAGAAGTCGGAGCGCCTGACCGACATCGGCGGCGGCCACCCCGAGCTTCCCGGCCTCGATTTCCCGGCGGCGGCGGAACCCGCCGTCACGGTGGACATCCCCGGCCACGCCCGGCGGCGGGCCCCGTCGAAGGGGGAGAATGTCCTGGTCATCCCGGAGGGATTGGAGAGGAGGGAGACCATCCACGAGCTGAAGGGCGACGAGCTGACCTGCCCGGAAACCGGGGAGGAGATGGTCGAGATCGGCCGCGAGGTGGTGGAGAAGCTGGCCCGCCGCGCCGGGGATTTTTTCGTGAGAAGGCATGTCTATGTCAAATACGCCGTCCCCGGCAGGGCGCTGTCCGGCGTCGTCCAGGCGCCGGCGCCCCCCTGCGTGGTCGTGGGCTCGAAGTTCGACCCGAGTTTTATGGCCGACCTGGTCTGCGAGAAGTACGCGTTCCACATGCCGTTGAACCGCTACCAGGAGAAGCTCGCCGGCTTCGGGATCAAGGTCTCCCGGCAGACATTGAGCTCGCTGGTCGTCAAGCTGGGCGGGGCGGTCATCCCCCTGTACGATTTGATGATCAGGAAAACCCTGGAGCAGGGCGTGATCTTCACCGACGACACGCCGGTGAGACTGATCGTCAGGGGGAGGGGCAAAACCAAACAGGCGCGGATGTGGATCTACCTCGCCGGGAAACCGAACGCCCCGCCCTATCATATCTACGAGTTCACGGAGGACTGGAGACATTGCCATCCCGCCAACTTCCTGAAAGACTTCAAGGGGACATTCCACGCCGACGCCTTCGAGGGCTACGCCAAGCTCGACGCCGACCGGGAGGATGTCTCGTGGGCGGCCTGCTGGGCGCACGCCCGGAGGAACTTCGTCGAGGCGCTCGGCGGCGGCAAGCCGCCATTCGCGGCGGAGGCGCTGCGGATCATGCGCCACCTGTTCCTCTACGAGCGCGTGGCGTGGAGCCGGACACCCGCGGAGCGGCTGGCGATCCGGAACGAACGGGAACGCCCGCTCGTCGACAAGCTGTTCGGACTCCTCCGGGGGAAGCTCTCGGCCGCCGA
>DYPH01000155.1 GCA_020720045.1 Sorangium cellulosum
CGCGAGGACGTGTCGCACTCCGAAAAGGAGATTCCGAGCAGCTACCTAGGTCGGCCTCGCCCCCCGTCGGTGACGCTCAGCGGTGAACGCTGATGACGGTCCCGTCGGGGGTGCCGATACCGGCATTGATCACGTGCCACCCCTCAGGAAGCTGGGGCTCGGTCCATCCAAAGATTTTGAGCCCATCGGCGGGACTTAGGTTGATACAGCCGTGGCTCCGCGGCGTCCCGAAGACGTCGTGCCAGTAGGCGACGTGGAGCGCGTAGCCGGCCTCGAAATACTGGACGTAAGGGACGTCACGAAGTTCGAAGCCGCCGGCCCCCCGTCGCAGGGTCTTCCCCTCCTCCTCACTACGTTCCCCAGACTTTTCGTTCGAGTCCATGGTGTTCGTCGCGTGCTTGTCGCGGATGCGGAACATGCCGCGGACGGTCGCCTTTGAGGTCGTCGGGTCCTTCATGCCGTCCTGCCCGGTCGACACGAGTGTCGTCCAGACAGGCTTCGAACCTTCCCACAAGGTGAGCGTCTGCTGCTCAATCGATACATCGATCCATTTTTCATTGCGCTTAAATGCGCCCGGCTTCTCGTCGGGCTCGTAGACGACGCCGACGTCCTTCGCCCGCACATAGCCGCCGCCCTTGACCTCCCGGTAGCGGGCCTCGCCGACTTTCTTCACCTTTCCGGTGAGCAGAAGCGTGCTTCGGAAGGGGAGCGTCTTCCCCTCGGCCTCAAGCTTGTCCCCCCGCTCAACGTACATTTTGGGGCAGGCCGAGCCGTCGCTGCCTTTCTTGCAGTCTACACGGACAAACGCGAACGGCAGCGGGAGGTCACCTGTTACGTCGATCCCGTGCCAGGGGGAGCCGCTCTCCGGCTTCATCTTCGTCAGTGGGACGAGGCGGAGATCGCTGGTGAGGCCAAAGCCGCGCTCGTCGGCCCCCGGCCCCCCCGAGTAGGCGGCGACAAACGCGAGGCCTGTGTGGCGCCGCACGCGGTCGGCAAAAATCGACGCCGGTGGGACCTTAAACGTCGCGACATTCGGGATAGTTCGCTTGCCTGAAGCGAGCCAGGGGGGCAGAACATCGTAGCCATCCTTGTCGGAATTTCCGAGGGAGGCACCGAATAGCTCGGCGTAGCGAAGTTCACTGGTCTTCGGGGATTGTGTGGGAAAATAAGGGAGACTGAGGTCGTTCGCGCCGTTAGACGTCTTCGCGAGGTCTCGGCCGGTCTTCGCGAAGACTTCCAAGTGCTCCTTGAGCTTGAACTCGGACTTTTCCTGCTCCGCTTTGTTAGGAATTCTCAAATACTGGGGGGCGACCGCGCGAACGAATGCGTAGCGGTAAGGGAGCGGCTTGGTGAGGTCGGGCTGGACTTTCGCCGCAAGAGCAATCGGATGATTCACATCCAAGGTCGCCTCTTCGCCAACGCATACAAACCCGCGAGGCTCGATTTCGTAGAAGCCCCCCGCGCACCCTTCTTTCGACGCAGGTGTCTCACTCTTTCGCTTCACCACGGCGCCGATATGAAGCATCCCCATCTTCCGGGAGCCTCGCGAAGCCTTCTCCCAAACCGGAACCTCAAGGGCGATCGCAGCGAGCTTCGGGCCCGGCTCCGCACGGGGATCCTTCCGTGGGGGGCCGACCTTCACCGTCGGCGTAGCGACATCGGTCGGCAGCGACGAAGCGGAAGAGGAGGCGATCGCCGACGGGGAAGAGCCGTCGGCGCCGTCGGCGGACGCTTTGTGACCACACGCCACAAGCCCAAGAAGCAGAAGGGTACGACGCACGCGGTGCCTCTAGCGCAATTCGCCAAGGGGCAGAACCGCGCTCATGCCTCGTTTTGAAACGGGTAAGATACACGGGTCGCCGCGACGAAGGTCTCCTTGACGGTGCGCGCCTGGACCCAGCGGAGCAAATTGAGCGGGCTCCCGGCTTTGTCGTTGGTCCCCGACGCCCGCGCGCCGCCGAAGGGCTGCTGGCCGACGACCGCCCCGGTCGGCTTGTCGTTCAGGTAGAGGTTGCCAGCGGCGTGCTTTAGGGCCGTCGCCGCCTTCGTGAGGAAGTTACGATCCCGAGCAAAGAGCGCGCCGGTGAGCGCGTAGGGGCTCGTCTCGTTGACGAACCGGAGCACCTCATCTTCGCGGTCGTCGTCGTAGACAAAGAGTCCGAGGACCGGTCCGAAGAGCTCGGTGGCGAGCAGCGGGTGGTGGGGATCGCCAACTTCGATGACCGTCGGTGCGGCAAAATAGCCGTCCTCCTTCGACCATGTCCCCTTTGCATGCACAGTGCATACACTCTCCGCCTCGCAGCGACGAACCCAGCTCTCAAGGCGGTCATACGCACGCTCGTGAATCACGGCGCCGAGGAAATTCCGGTAGTCGGCGACGTCGCCCATCGCTAGCCCAAGCGTCGCGTCGACGAGCTTGGCGCGGACCGCCGGCCAAAGGGATCGTGGGATGTACGCCCGTGACGCCGCACTGCACTTTTGACCGGAAAACTCGAAGGCGCCGCGAACGAGGGCGACGACGAGGGCGTCGACGTCGGCGCTGGCATGGGCAAGGACGAAATCCTTCCCGCCGGTCTCGCCGACGATGCGCGGATAGTTTCGGTAGTGGCGAATGTTCGTCCCGATCTTCTCCCAGATCCCCTGAAAGACTTCCGACGATCCGGTAAAATGAAGGCCGGCAAAGTCGGGCTCTGCGAGGCATGCATCAACGACAGCAGCGCCGTGTCCGTGAACCAAGTTGATCACGCCTGGCGGGAGCCCCGCCGCCTCGAAGAGCTTCATCGTAAAGTGGGCAGCGAAGGCCTGCGTCTCCGAAGGCTTCCAGACGACGACGTTGCCCAAAATCGCGCAAACACTCGGCAAATTCCCCGCGATCGCCGTAAAATTAAACGGAGTAATTGCGAGAATGAAGCCCTCCAATGGGCGAAGCTCAAGTTCGTTACGGAATCCGACCGGTGAAATCGGCTGTTCGAGGAGCTGGGTCGCCCAGGCGCATTGGAAGCGCAAAAAATCAATCAGCTCACAGGCGGCGTCGATCTCCGCTTGAAAGCAGGTTTTGCTCTGGCCGAGCATCGTCGCTGCGTTGAGGGTCTGCCGCCAGGGGCCGGCCAAGAGCTCCGCAGCCCGCTGAAAAATGCGAACGCGCGCCGCGAGCGGCATCGCGGCCCAGCCGGGGGCAGCGGCACGGGCGGCGGCGATGGCGTCCTTCGTGACCGCGGCCCCACCGTCGTGGGCGGTCCCGAGTACGTGGCGGTGATGGTGGGGCATCACGACGTCAAAGGGGGCCCCTTCTGTGCGCGGAAGGCCGCCGATCACCGACGGGAGCACGAGCCGCGACGCCGCGAGTTCTGCGTACTTCGCCTTCAGTTCGGCGCGTTCCGGCGCCCCTGGCGCGTAGGAGAGGACCGCTTCGTTCGCAGGCATCGGGAGCTTCGCGGGGATGTCGAGCATGGGCCCCTTCCTACCAGGAATCTGTGCGATGCTCCCGCCCCGGTTGCAGCCCTTTTTCCGTGCCGAGGCGCGCGACACGGCCCTTGCGAGCAATAAAGTACATGTTACTCTTTTGAGCATGCAGGCCACTTCGCTTCGCCTTCGAGGGGGCATCCTCTGTCTCGAAGTGCACACGCTCCCACCCGCCGAGACGGGCGATGTTGTGGTCGCGCTTGAGGCGGCCGGCATTTGCCGAACCGATCTCGCCGTCATCGCCGGGGCGATTCCCGTCGCCGAAGGGCGCACGCCAGGCCACGAAGGCTGCGGCCGCGTCGTCTCCGCCGGTGTGGGCGCGGAGGAATGGCTCGGCCGGCGCGTCACTCTCCTTCCGTCCGTGGAAGATGCACGTTTCGGCATCGATCGCGACGGCGCGTTCACCGACCACATCGTCGCCCCGGCGGGCGCGCTCGTTCTGTTGCCGGAGCGCCTGTCGAGCCTTCGCGGGGCGTTCGTGGAGCCGGTTGCGGCGACGCTCGGAGCCCTCGCGGCGGCCCCGCCCAAGTCGGAGCGCGGCGTGATCGTCGGCACCGGCCGCATCGCCGAGCTCACGTTTCGCGTATTGACGGCTGCCGGTTATGACGTTTGTTGTGACGCCGCCCCCCTGGAGGACCGCTTTGCGTGGGGCGTCGACGCAACCCTCGCCGGAGAGACCCTCCTGCGCCTCTGCCGGGCGGTGCGCCCCGGCGGTTTGGTCATCCTGAAGAGCCGTTGTGAGGGGGCGGTTCCACTCCCGCTCACCCTGTGCCAGCGGAAAGAACTCGTCCTCCGTCCCGTCGGGTGGGGCCCCTTCGCGAAGGCAATCGCGCTCCTTGAAGATCCCGCCTTCGCCGTCGAAGGTCGCTTCGGAGAGCCAGCGCCTCTCGAAGATTTTTCGAATCTTTTTCAGCGCTCTCGCGACGAGGACGGGAAGAAAGAATTCTTCCGACTCTCGACGGAGTTTCGCTGATGTGCGGCCTCGTAGCGACCATCGGCGAGGCCCCCGTCGACCCGTCCCGGATCCGCGCCGCCTGCGACGCGATGGCGCATCGGGGGCCCGACGGTTTCGGCATGACGACGGTCCGCAACGGCACCGTCGCTCTTGGGCACCGACGGCTTGCGCTCGTCGGCGGGGAGGCAGCCACTCAGCCGCTCTTTGGGTGCAAAGACTCGGGAATCTCCGCTGTCGTCAATGGAGAATTCTACGGATATGCAGCGCTACGAACGGCCCTCGTGGCGCGGGGCCACCACTTCACCACGCGCTCGGACAGCGAGGTCCTCGTCCACCTCTGGGAAGAGTACGGGGCTGGGGCGATCGACCATCTCCGCGGCGAGTATGCGTTCGCCCTGTTTGATGGGAAATGCCTGCATCTTGCCCGTGATATCTCGGGCGTGAAGCCGCTCCACTACGCCGTCGATGGCGACGGCCGGACGTGGGCCGCCTCCGAGATCAAGGCGCTCCTCGCCGCAGGAATTCCGCGGCGGTGGAGCCCCGGCGGCCTCGATCAACTCTTCAGCATGCAGTTCCTCGCCCCCACGGAGACGCTCGTCGCGGGGGTGCGCGCCGTCGCCCCCGGGGAACACCTCGTCGTCGGGCAAGCAGGGATTCGCATGCATACCACACGCGAAATTCGCCCACGTGTTCAGCGACCGGTCGTTGGGGACGACGCAGGCCTCGAAGGGGAAATCCGCGACGCATTTCTCGATGCGGTTGCTGTTCGCCTCCCCGAGGACGGTCGCATCGCTTTCGCCGTTTCGGGGGGCTTCGACTCCGCTGCGGTCGTCGGCGCGGCGGCCGCCCTCGGCGCCCCGTCGCCGAAAGGCTTCGCCGTCGCCTTTTCCGGCGAAGCCTGGGACGAGCGCGCGCTCGCCAAGGCGGCGATTTCCCATGCAAACGGGGAGCTTACGGTCATCGAACCGACGCCGGAAGATTTCCTAGACCACCTCGACAGCGCCGTACGCTTCGCCGAGGGGGCCGCTTCGAACGGCCAGCTTGTTGCAAAATACATGCTGTCGCGCGCCGTCCGCGACGCCGGCTTCAAGGCGATTCTGACCGGCGAAGGCGCCGACGAGGCCTTCCTCGGCTACGCGCACCTCCTCGCCGACGCGGGTGCCGAGGCGACCGGCGCAACCGCCCAGCGGGGCCTCATGCTCCCCGACGGCGACGGCCCCCCACTGCCGACAACGGAAGCGCTGTTCGCCGCGCTCGGCGCCTCGGTCCCGACGTTCCTTCGCGCGAAGAGCGCACTGGCCGCTCAGCTCGCCGGCCTCGCCGCGCGACCACTGGCGGAAAGGATCGGCGGAGATGCATGCATTGCACACTTATGCGCAGTACTCCTCGACGGTAAGGAATTTTCCGCAGATCACGTTCGTCGAAGCAGCTTCCTGTGGCGAAAGTTCGCTCTTGCAGGATACATCCTTCGAACGCTCGGCGACGGCACCGAACTCGCCCACGGCGTAGAGGGGCGCCCCCCGTTTCTGGACGGCCCCCTCCTGGCGCTCGCTGCGGCGATCCCGACGGCGACGCTCCTCGATCGTCCGCGCGCCCACCTTCGAGATGAAGTGCGAGACAAGGCATTGCTCCGACGGGCGCTCCGCGCGTTTGTGCCGGCGGTGGTCGCCGATCGCAAAAAGCACCCCTTCCTCGCGCCCCCCCTTCCTCGCACGGCCGAGGTCGTCGCGCGCGTCCGTGCGCGAACGGCCCCCCCGCGCCTCCCATCATTCTTCGATCCGGCGGCGGTCGCAGCATTTGTCGATGCTTGGGCCGACCTCCGCGGAAGTCGGTCCGCCGTCGCGCAGGACGGCGTCCTCCACCTCCTACTCACAACGACGGCCCTCGGCGAACAGCTCGCGCTCGAAAGATAAACGCCATGGAAACGACTTGGGTCCACGATCTCTACGACGAACTTCTCATTGATCTTTTCCTTGATCAGAGGCCGACGGACGAGACCGATGCATTCTGCACATTCATCCAGGCGGAGGTTGGCGGTCGGCGCCTTCTGGACCAAGGCTGCGGCGTCGGCACGATCGCGATCCCGTTGGCAGCACGCGGTCTTTCCGTCGTCGGGGTCGACTTAATTGCATCCTACACCGACGAAGCCGAGCGCCGAGCGACCGCCGCGGGCGTCGGCGAGGCGACGACCTTCCTCGCCGGGGACGCTGCCTCCTTCGTCGCAGAAGATTGCGATGGCGCCTACACGGTCGGCACCTGCATCGGCCACGGCGACGATCGTCAGACGCGCGCCATCTTCGCCGCCGCAGCGAAGTCGCTTCGCCCCGGTGGTCGCTACCTGGTTGAATTTCTTGGTGCTCCCGGCATTCTGCGACGCTTTGAGCGCCAACAGATCCTGCGGGGGACGAGCCGCCACGGCCCGGTCACCCTCCTACGGACCTCGGAGTTCGACCTCCCGCGAGGCCTCCTCCACAAGACGTGGACCTGGCTGCTGCCCGGCGGCGAGGAGCGCGTGCGGAAGAGCGCAGTCCGCCTCTATTTCCCCCACGAGCTCGTGGAACGCCTGCAGGATGCAGGTTTTGCGGTGGATGGGGTCTTTGGAGATCTCACGAAGCGCCCGCTTGACGTCGACGACTTACGCTGTTTGATCCTCGCAAAGAAGGCAGGTTGAGAATGCTCGCAATTCGCCCCTCAGTAGATGCAAAGGCGGTCGGTACACTCGATGGGCGTTCGTCGCTGTTTCGCGGCGAGATCGTCCTTACCGAGCCGGTCCCCGAAGCGGTACGGCTTGCCGATGCGGCCCAGGAGCTGCTGACGGAGCGCTTTGAAGCAGCCGGTCTCGGCGATCCGCGCCTTGCCCACGCCCGCTTTGGCGACGACGCTGTGTTCCCAGTCCTCGGTGCCGTTCGCAAAGAAATTTATACATCTACGCGCTTTCATCGCCTCCAGAAGGAACTCCTCGCCTCGTGTGGTTTCCCCGTCGATGCGGGGAGCATCGTCGTCGATCCACCGCGCCTTCGCATCGTCCACTCGGGGGGGCACCACGAGCCGCGGGCTCAGGGTGTCTACCGGCCCCATCGGGACACCTGGTACGCGCACCCCGCTTCGCTCATCGTCGGCTGGGTCCCGCTCAACGATTTGCCCGCAGAAGAGACCTTCGTCTTTTTCAAAGAGCGTTTCGACCGAGAAGTACCGAACGACTCCGAGCTCTTCGCCTACGAAGCGTGGGGGGCGGCCGGCCTTGAGAAGCGCCTCGGTTGGCAAAAGCGGGAGACCGGACTCAACCACTACCCGGGCTTTACCGGCCCTCTCGATCCGGCGGTGACCGGGCCCGAGGAGGGGTTCACCGTCGCCCGCGGCGGGACGCTCTGGTTCGCCGGGGCCCACTTCCATCGCACGCTCCCGCGCGACACGGGACGCACTCGTTTTAGCTTGGACTTTCGAGCTGTTAACCTCGACGACCATGCTCTCGGTCGTGGGGCCCCAATGGTCGACGCACGGTGTACGGGGGCAGCCCTCGTCGACTACGTGGCGCTCCCGTGACGCCGTTCGTCGCCGCGCTCGCCAGGCACCGTCACCGGGAAACGGCCGCCGTCGGGGCGCTCACCTGGGGGGACCTCGGCCGGGCGGTCGACCGACGCGCGAGCGAGCTCCGCGGAGTCGGGGGAACGTTTTGCGTGTGCGAAGAGCAGCGCGGAGGGTCGTGGGTTGTGGAGCTGCTGGCCGCCCACAGCGTCGGCGCAGCGTTCGTCCCCCTCGACCCAAGCTCCCCAGCCCCCTATCGACAAGCCCTTCGGGAGCGCCTTGCGGCCGCCGACGCGCGAAGGCTGGCAGGCCTCGCCTGGGTCGTCTTTACAAGCGGGAGCACGGGGCGGCCGAAGGGGGTCTGCGTCGGATTTGGCGGCGTGGAAGGGCTGCTTCGCGCGCAAGTTTCTGCATTTGAAATTGGGTCGGAATCTCGTGTGCTATGGGCACTTTCGCCCGGGTTCGATGCAAGCTTTTCGGACGTCGGAACGGCACTCTACGCAGGTGCAACACTCTTCCCCTATCCAGGCGCAGCGAGCAATTTTCGAGACGTTATCGCGTTTTTACACACCCACGCGATCACACACGCCGATCTGCCGCCATCGCTCCTGGCCCACATCGATCCAGAGGCGCTCCCTCGCAGTCTTCAAACAATCATTGTGGGTGGAGAGCCCTGTCCGCCCCACGCCCTTCGCGCCCACGCGCGACGCCGCCGCATCGTTAACGTCTACGGGCCGACGGAGGCGACCGTCTGCACAAGCCTGGAGGTCGTCTCCGCGGATGGCCCGGCAAGCAACCGACCGTCGATCGGAGTGCCGCTGGAGGGTGTGCAGTATGCATGCATAGCCGAGGAACTTATGATCGCGGGGCCGGCGGTCGCCCACGGCTACCTCGACGACGACGCGCTCACCGCCGCGCGATTTACCAAGGCGGGCTACCGGACCGGCGATCGCGTCCGACAGGAGGCCGACGGGTCCTGGGTCTTTGAAGGGCGCCTCGATCGCCAGGTGAAGATTGCCGGAAAGCTCGTCGCCCCCGAGGAGCTCGAGGCCTGCCTGCGCGCCGTCCCGGGCGTTCGACGGGCGGTCGTTGCGGTCGTGGACGGGCGCCTCGTAGCGACAGTGGATGCATCCTGCAACGACCAGGATTTACATGCATCTTACATACCCCTCCCTGATCACCTGCATCCCTCACGCATCTTGCGCGGCGCAACCACGGTTTCCGAACGCGGGAAGACCCAGGAAATTTCCCGGGAACTTCATAGGTTAACCGAGGCAGTTCTCGGCCGTGCCGTCGGCGTCGACGATCCGCTCGGCCTCGACTCGCTCCGCCGCATTGAGTTCGTGGCCGGCATCGAGGGGGAGCTCGGGGTCTGTTTGCCGACGGACGCGTTGAGCGACGTCGCAACGCTCCGCGATCTCGACCGCGTTGTGGGCGCGGCGGGCCAGGACGCGGTCGCGTCGCTCGCCGAGCTCGTTGCGCGCTTTCCCGAACCTCAGATAGCACCGCGCGCTCCGACGAACATGCACTCTGCACCCGCTCGTCCGCCCGGAACCGCCAAAGGCGGTGAGGAAACGGCGAGCGGAGTCGCACCGGTATTTCTCACCGGTGCGACGGGACTACTCGGTGCCCACCTCGCGCGAGCGCTTGGGCGGGCGGGGTTTCCCCTCCGCGTCCTGGTGCGGGCGCGCTCCGAACGAGAGGCGCGCGCCCGCCTCGAAGAGCTTGGGATCGTGGCGACGCCGGTCGTGGGTGACCTTGCCGATCACGCGCTGCTTGCCGCGGAAGCCGGCGCGGCGTCGACGGTGGTCCACCTCGCCGCGTCGCTCCGCATCGACGCGAATATGGATGCACTACACACAGAAAATGTCGCCCCGCTTGCGCCGTTGCTTGCGAGCGGCACCAAGCTCGTCTTCGCGTCGTCCCTCGCCGTTCTCGCCTTTTCGAGCCTTGTTGACGCAGGGACGAACCTCGATCCGACACAATCCGTGGAGGATGCACGTATTTTTGGGGGCTATGCCCAGAGCAAGGCGCTCGCCGAGGCGTGGTGTGCCAGGCATCCTCAGGCCCATGTCCTCCGAATCGGGCTCGTCGTCGCCGATGGAGAGAATCTCCCCAACGGGCGCTGCCCCCTCCGCGCACTCACCGCCGCGCTCCACCTTCTTGGGATGCGCCCGGCGGGCAATTTCCTTGGTGCCGCCTTCGATGCCGTTCCGCTTGGCGCGGTGGTGGAAGCGCTGCTCGCCTGCGTGCATCCTGCACAGGACGCTGCCCCGAAGGCGGTCTACGCGGCTAGGCCGGCAACGATCGAGGACCTCTACGCCGCCTTTGAAGCGGCCGGCCGCCCGCTGGCCATCGTGCCCGCGGACGACTTCCGCAACGCCGTCTACCGGAGCCCGCTCTTGCCCCTCGAACGCCGCGCCGCTCTCGAACTCCTTCGCGTGAGCGACCGGGATGGCGCCTTAAATATCGATAATAATATTCTTTTTCGCCTCACCGCGAGACGCTTCGACCCGTCGTTTGGCGTAGCAAACGACCCTCGCCAGACGCTGCTCCGTCTCGTCACCGCGGTGACAACATGACGATTCGCGGCATGGTCCTCGGCAAGTTCCTTCCGCCGCACGCCGGGCACCTCCACTTGGTGCAGGTTGCACGTGCTTTGTGCGACGAGCTGGTCGTCGTCGTCGGGACGCTGGCACGTGAACCGATCCCCGGGGCGCTCCGCGCCGCCTGGATGCGTGAGCTCTGCACGGATTGCACCGTCGTCCACCTTGACGAGGAACTCCCGCAAGACCCTTCAGAAACTCCGGACTTTTGGAAGCTTTGGCGTGCGGCGCTCGGTCGCGTCCTCCCCTTTGCCCCCGACCGCGTCTTCGCGTCGGAGACCTACGGGCACCGTCTTGCGGCGGAGCTTGGCGCTCGATTCGTCCCCATCGACGGTGCCCGAAGCGGCGTCCCCACCAGCGGTACCGCGCTCCGAAGCGACCCCTGGGGGGCCCCTTCCATGCTCCTGCCGCCAGTACGTGCGTATTACACGAAACGAATCGCCATCGTCGGCCCCGAGTCCTGTGGGAAGAGCACACTGACTACCGAATTAGCCCGTCATTTCGGGACGGTGGCCGTCCCCGAGTACGCCCGTTCCCTCCTGGAGGCCTTTGACGGCGACGAGGCGGCCGCCGACTTTCCGTTGATTGTGGCCGGGCAGATCGCCGTGGAGGAGTCGCTGGCGCGCCGGGCGACGCGACGCCTCTTCTGCGACACCGATCCTCTCGTGACGGTCGCCTGGGCGGAAGAGTTCGGGCGCCCCCTCGATGGCGCCACGGTCGCCCGCGCCCTCGCACGGCCCTACGCGCACACCCTGCTCCTCGCACCCGATCTCCCATGGGTCGCCGATCCCGTTCGCTACCGGCCCGATACACGCCCCAGGTTTTTTGCACGCTGCGAAGACCTTCTGAAGGCAGCAGGGCGGCGCTACACGGTCGTCGGGGGCCACGGTAACGCCCGTCTGGAGGCCGCGCTGCGCGCGCTCGCGTGATAAGCGGCCGGCGTGCGCCGCGAGCCTCTGCACCTCTTCCTTCTGTTGCCGATGGCGATCGCCCCCTCGGTCGTCGCGCTTGCGGGGGCTGGAAGCATGCATCATGCAAGTTTTCCTGCGCTCGCCGCCGACGTCGCCCTCCTCGTTTCCCTCGGCGTGCTGGCGAAGGGGCGCACCGCGCAGGTCGTCCTTGGGGCTTCGGTGGCGGCGGTCGTGCTCGTTCAGGCAGGTGCAGTCTACAGCTATCGCACCCCCCTTGATCGCCAGATGGCGGAAGCGCTCCTCGCCTCCTGGGGGGACGTACGCCCGGTGCTTCGGCGGGCGCTCCCTTTGGCAATCGCTGCATTTTTTCTGCTGAGCGCCCTCTTTACCGCCCTCCTAGGTAGCTGCTCGGAATCTCCTTTTCGGAGTGCGACACGTCCTCGCGA
>DYPH01000156.1:0-6066 GCA_020720045.1 Sorangium cellulosum
TCTTCGGAGCGTCGGGGGCTTTCTTCGTTCCGCCGTCTCGCCGGGCGGCGTCAGCGAACGTTGGATGATGAAGTCGCTCCGACCACGCGCACTCCCTTAGAAGCGGCCGAAGACGGTCGCGCCGCCGGTGCCGGGGCCGAAGAAGGGGGAAACTCCGTAAATCCCCTTCTCTTTTTCCTTCTCCGGGGCCTTCTCGCTGCCGCCGGCCTGGTCGGTCGGTTCGACGAAGTGCCAGACGAGCCCGCCGACGATCGCGGCGCCGCCGACGCTCAAGGCGATAATCCCAGCAGTTCCGTAGTCGTCGTGCTTCTTGGCGGCGTCGAGGTCGCTCTGGGGGGTGCCAGCCGCGCACTGGTTGCTGGCGAGGCTCGGGTTGATCGACTTGTCGCAGGCGGCCGGAAGACCGGGGCGCGTGAGCAGGAAGAAGGCGCCTGCGCCGGCGGCTGCTGCACCGACGCCGACGACGACCCAGGGGAGCACCGTGTGGCCGCGCGGCGCCGCTTTCGGGCCGGTTTCGTCGACGGGGAGCGGCTTCGTCGAGCGGAGGGTGACGACGATCGAGCGCGCCTTTTCCCCTTCGCTTACGACGACTTTCGACTCCTCGGCAGCGTGGTCGGTCGCTTCCATCCGGACCGTGTGGACGCCCGGCTCGACGACGATCGGCTTGCCGTCGAGGGAGGTGGCGACCTCCTTCGCGTCGACGAGGACCTTCACATCGACGAGGTCACCGCCGCGGTCGCTCTTGGCGCGGAAGACGAGCGTCGGAATTGCCGCGTCGACCTCTTCGAGCCACTTGGTGCAGTCTTTCAGTACCGATTTCGGGCACTTCGGCTGGGTGCAGACGAGGAGCTTTTCGCGGGCATCGACGAGCCGGCTCTGCTTGCGGAGCGCCTGGTATTGGGTCGCGGCGTCGACGCAGGCCTTCGCCTCGCCGGCCGCGAAGGCGGCGTGGGGGGCGAGTGTCGCTCCGAAGAGGGTGGCGGCGGCAGCGAGGACGAGCGGGATGCGGCGAGCGGAAGCCATGGGGCGGCGACGATACCGGATTCCGCGGTCTTCGTCCCAGCGAGTCGTCGCCCCCCGGATCCATTTGCGGGCACACCCCGACGCGAGCCGCGCGGGCCTGCCCGCTATTTGCAGACTTCTCGGTACTGCCGCGTGCCCGAAGCGTCGTAATAGGCCTCGAAATCGCAGCTCTTTCCGCCGGAACTCCCGGTGGCGTGCCCCGAACTCGACCCGCTGGAGCCGCCGCGGCCGCTCGACTTCCCGGCGTCCGGCGGCCCCGCATCGACAACGCTCGGGACTGGCGTCGACGCTGTCGCGGGGGTGGCCGGTACGGCCGTCGCCGGAAGCGTCGGAGCAGAAGCCGGCGCGCTCGCCGAGCCGGTTCCGGCGGTCGTCGTCGGGTCTTTCGGGGGCGTGAGGCGGACCGCCACAAACACCGCCACCGCCGACATGATGAGGACGACGGCGAGGAGCGTGAAAATGATCGCCCGCGGAAAGGGCGCATTTGGCGGCGGCGCGGCGACCGCCGGCTGGATCCCGCTCGGAACGAAGGAGACGCCGCTCCCGGTCCCCGGGGCGAAACCGACGCCGCTGCCGGTCATCCCGAGCGCAGGAACCGCTTGGAAAGAATGGCTTCCGCTCCCGAGGGAGCGCCCGCTCGCCGCATGGCCGCCGCTGACGTGGAGGAGGGCGGCGTTCGAGCCGCTCGTGGCGAGCGCCGCCGCCTGGGCGAGCTCTTCCGCGCTGTACGAGGTGGAACTCTCGATTTCGGCGACGATATCGGCGCGCTGCTTGAGGATCGTCTGCGCGTTTCGCTCTACGAAATCGCCGACTTCCGAAATACTCGCCAGCCGCACCGCCTGCTCCAAGGCGCGCGCCATCTCGCGGGCGGTCGTGAACCGGTCGTCGGGATCGGTGGCGAGGGCCCGGAGGACGACGGCGTCGAGGGCGGCGAGGTGTTCCTGGCCGGTCAGGAGGGCGGCATCACGCTTGGCGGGGTCGGTCAGGTAGCGGCTCGGCGCTTCGATGTTCCCCGAGAGGACCTTCGCGATGACCGCCCCTTCGTTGTCGGCCTGGAAGAGCCGGAAACCGCAGAGCATTTCCCAGAGGCAGATGCCGGCGGCAAAGACGTCGCTCTGGCGGGTGACGTCGCTTCCGCGGAGCTGCTCCGGCGGCATGTAGGCGAGCTTCCCCTTGATTTGGCCGTCGCGGGTCGTCTGAATGCGGCCGGCCGCCTTGGCGACGCCGAAGTCGATGACGCGCGTCACCCCGTCGGTGCCGACGTGGATGTTGTGGGGGGAGACGTCTCGGTGAACAAGATCCAGCGGTTGGCCGCGTTCGTCCTTGGCTTCGTGGGCGGCGTGGAGCCCCTGGAGGGCGCCGACCATGATCGTGGCGACGAGCGGCACCGGGATCCGCTCCCCACGATCTTTCGTCGTCTTGAGCAGGCGCGCCAGCGACTCGCCGGCCGCGTATTCCATGACGAGGAAGAGCTCCCCCTGGTCGGCGATGATGTCGAGGGTCGGGACGACGTTCGGGTGGCGGATGCGGGCCACCAGACGCGCTTCGTCGAGGAACATGCTCGCGAAATCGGGGTCGGCGGCGAACTGGGCGTGGAGCCGCTTGATCGCCACCGTGCGCGAGAAACCGACGGGGCCGAGAAGGCGCCCGAAATGGACCGTCGCCATGCCGCCAGACGCGATCGCGCCATAGAGAGCATAGCGCCCGACGAGGCGGGGGCGCACATTCGCCGCTTGGGTCACGACTGGAGTCTCATGGGGCCGACGGCGCGGAGCCTATCCGAAGTCGCGGAAGCCGTCCCGAAATCCGCGCACCGGCCCACCGATCATCCGTGGGCGCGGAGCTTCCAGACGATGAAGCCGACGAGGCCGGCGATCACCAAGAGCAGCACGAGAACGACGGCGAGCAGCACCCACTTGACGAGGGGACTTCCGCTGGGGGCGGTGGGCGCTTGCGGGTGCGACGCCGGCGGCTGGGCGTGGGAGGCGGGGCCGGCTCCGTAGGGGGTGAGCTGGCCGTGGCTCTGCGAGAAGCCGGCGGGGGGCGGTCCGTAGCCGGAGGGATTCCCCGTGAATACCGACTCTTGCATCGGCGCGCTCGGGGGCCATTGCGGCGACGAACGGCTCGGCGACGGCTCAAAGGAGCGCGGCGGCATCGTCGCCGGCCCGGTGTTTCCCGCGTCGCCCCAGGGGCGCTGGGGTTGCTGGGGGGCCCAACCGTTTGGCGACGACGGGCGATCCATCGGCGGCGCGTCGAAGCCGATGTTCGGGAGGCCCCCCGCGCGCGGGATCGGGTGCCCGGTCAGGCCGGTTGGCGGCGGGTCGAGGATCGTCGGGTGGTCGGAGTCGAAGGCGCGAGCCGCCTCCGCGGGGCTCATCGGCGCGCGCCCGTGGGCGACGGTGTCGGGCGTATTGTCGAAGTGGACGTCGGTCCCCGACAAGCGCGGGCGTGGTCGCGCGGCGACGCCGCTCGTGGTGATCGCGAGCGTCTTCCGCTCGAGGGCGCTGATGCGTTCGGCGCGATCGCGAATGACATCGCCGGCGTGGCGGGTCACGATGTCGCCGACCTGCTGCTGACTGGCGATCGGCGCGCTCCCCTCCAGGGCGAGGGCGAAGTCGCGGGCGGTCGCGAAGCGCCCTTCCGGCGTGGCGGCGAGGGCGCGCATCACGACGGCGTCGATCCGTTGGAGGATCGGCAGGCTCATCATCTGGTGGGTGCCGTTCTGGGCATTGGCGATGATGATTTGGCTCGGCGGGACGACCTCGGCGGCGAGCACCTTCTGGATCGTCTCGCGTTCGGTTTTTCCTGCAAAAAGGCGGCGCCCGGTGAGCGCCTCCCAGAGCACGATGCCGGCCGCGTAGACGTCGACCAGGTGGGTCATCCCGCTGCCGCGCAGCTGCTCCGGGGCCATGTAGGAGAGCTTCCCCTTCAGCTGCCCCTCGCGGGTCGTGTGGAGGCGCCCTTCTGCTTTGGCGATGCCGAAATCGAGGAGCCGGGAGACGCCGTCGGTGCCGACGAGGACGTTCTGCGGGGAGACGTCGCGGTGGATCAGGCCGAGGCGGCGGCCGTCTTCGTTCGTCGCTTCGTGGGCGGCGTGGAGGCCGTGGAGGGCGCCGACGATGATCGAAATCACGACCGGGATCGGCAGCGGCATGCCGGACTGCATCGCCGATTTGGTGAGCGTCGAAAGGGAGACGCCGGGCACGTACTCCATCACCAGGAGGAGCTCGCCGTTCTCGCTGATGACGTCGAGGGTCGGGACGACGTTCGGGTGACGAATGCGGGCGGCGAGGCGCGCTTCATCGAGGAACATCTCGGTGAATTCATCCTCTTCCGCGACGTGCGGGAGGAGGCGCTTGATCGCCACCGTGCGCGCAAATCCGACGTCACTGAGCAGGCGCCCGATGTGCACCGTCGCCATGCCGCCAGCCGCGATCGGCGCATCGAGCGCGTACCGCCCGATGATCAACAGATCGTCGTCGCTGACGTCACTATGCATCGCGCGGCACAGTACACCGAGCGCACGGTGACGTTTCAAAAAACGGGACCTGCGGTCTTCGGTAGACGTGCGCCCCGCCCCGCCCCGCGCTCGCCCCTTGGGTTGTTCTCGCGCTTCTCCCCGCAGCCCTTCTCGCGTGCGGCGACGGCGGACAAACCAGAAAAACGCCCCGAAGAACTCTCCGGGGCGTTTTCGTGGATGCCGGGAACGGCCGAACGATCAGGAGATCGTCGAGAGCTGCTGCTGCTGCTGGGAGAGCATCTGGGCGATCGCGCGGCTCCGCTCGATGGCGAACTGCTTGATTTCCTTGTTCGACGAGGTCGCCAGTTTGTTGAGGAACTGGGTGACCTTCGGGATGTCGCGCTGCTGGAAGAGCGCCTCGAAGTAGTTGTTCGCGAGGCGGACGTCGCGGAGGAGGACCGCCTCCTGGGGGCCGAGGAGCTTGATGAGCTCGTCGAGCTGGTTCGCCTGGCCGTAGAGGGCCGAGAGGCAGAGGAGGCCGAGCGGATCCTGGGGGGAGCGCTCGACGGCCTTCTTGGCGTAGCCGATCGCCTGGTCGCGGGTCGCCTCTTCGCCGGCGTAGAAGCCCTGGAGGGCGATGTACGGGGCGGCCGTCTTCAGGTTGACGGCGACGTTGGCGAGGTTTTCGATCTCGGTGACCGCCTGCCCTTCGCTGCCATCGCGCTTGATGACCTCGTAGAGGTAGGCCCAGGCGTCGACGGCGTTCGGGGCGATCTGGATGGCGCGCTCGATGTGCTCACGCTCCGCCTTGCCGTCTTCTTTGCCGGCGGCGCACTTCGCGAGGTGGAGCGCCGGGTAGGGGTTGTCCTTGAGGAGGTTCTGGGCGCCTTTGAGGGTCGCTTCCGCCTTCTCCCACTTCTTGAGATTGAGCTGGGTGACGCCGAGGCCGAGCCAGTCTTCGCCGCCGCCGCCCTTCGCGACGATCTTCCCGAGGACCGCTTCCGCGCGGTCGAAGCGCTGCTCTTCGATGAGCTTCTGGGCGAGGACGCGGCCGGCGTCGAGGTTGTCCGAGTTCGTCTTCCAGTTCTCTTCGAGGCCGTTCAGGAGGTCGTCGACGCCGATCGTGATCGGGTTCCCTTCCTGGTCCTGCACCTGGACGGGGCGGCCGTTAAAGCCGAGCATTTTCCAGAGGTCTTCCGTCTTGAGGGCGACGGGGCCGTCGACGATCTGCTGCTCGATCGGCTGGCCATTCGGCTGGAGGGGGATGACGACGAGCGCGTTGCTCGGCACGCCGCCCTGGAAGGCGCTGATCGGGGCGACGATGGCGGCGCCGCCTTGGAGGGTGATGCCGGCGGAATTGGAAGGGGCGTTCTGGCTCATGGCGCGCGCAAGCTAACCTGGGAGGTGGGGCGCGTCGAGGGGCGTGCGTCGCTCCTTTTTTGTGACGGCGGGCGACGACGGCGGCCACTCCCTGTTTATGGCCCCAAAGAACCTCCCGCTCTCCGTCGCTGCGATGCTGCGTGTCCGGCCGGAACCGCCAACGGCGGTGAGGAAACGGCGCGCAGCGATGATGCTGCGTGTCC
>DYPH01000156.1:6166-11809 GCA_020720045.1 Sorangium cellulosum
GCGTGTCCGCCCGGAACCGCCAACGGCGGTGAGGAAACGGCGCGCAGCGATGATGCTGCGTGTCCGCCCGGAACCGCCAACGGCGGTGAGGAAACGGCGCGCAGCGCTGATGATGCGTGTCCGCCCGGAACCGCCAACGGCGGTGAGGAAACGGCGCGCAGCGATGATGCTGCGTGTCCGCCCGGAACCGCCAACGGCGGTGAGGAAACGGCGCGCAGCGATGATGATGATGATGATGCTGATGCTTGGCGCCGCCGCCTTCCTGGCGTGCACCCACGAAGAGGCCTCGCCGGGGCCGGAAGCGAGCGCCGAGTCGGTGCTGGCGACCCAGGCGGCGGGCGTGCCCGAACCGGCCGACAACCCGGCAAACCCGAGCAAAGTCGAGCTTGTGCGCCTCCTGTTTTGGGACCCGATCTTCGCCGGCGATCGCGCCATCGCTCGTCCGCCCGGAACCGCCGAAGGCGGTGAGGAAACGGCGAGTTAGGGATGTTGCTGCCTGCGGCTCCTGCCACGACCCGGCGCGCGGCTACAGCGACGGGCGGAAGGTCTCCATCGGCACCGGCGGCGCGGCGGTCGCCCGGAACGCGCTCACCGTCCTCGACGCCGCTTGGAACGGCTGGACGGCGCTGACCCCGGCCCCCGCCGCCGACGCAGCCCCGATGTTCTGGGACAACCGGGCCCAGTCCCTCGAGACGCAGGCGGCCGGCCCGATCCTCGCCGCCGATGAGATGCGCGGCAAAAACCATACGGAAGCGACGATCTTCCCGGAGGTCGTGGAGCGGCTCCGGGCGATCCCCGGCTACGTCGACCGCTTCGACGCCGCCTTCCCGAACCGCCCCTCCGAGGAGGCCGGCGACCGCATCGCCAAGGAGACGATCGTCCGCGCGATCGCCGCCTTCGAGCGCACGCTGGTGAGCCGCCCCTCCTACGAGCGCTGGCTCGCCGGCGACGAGAGCGCCCTTAGCGCCGCTGCCCAGCGCAACGTTTGTCTCCGCCCGGCGTGACGCCGGACCGGAGAACGCGTCGCCGATTTCCGCCGAGCCGGCTGCTCGGCCTGCCATTCGGGGCCGATGCTCTCCGACTTCGAGCTCCATCGTTTCCAGCGGGGCGGCGAAGCGTTCCGCACCCCGTCGCTGCGGAACGTCCTCCGGACCGCCCCCTACATGCACGACGGCCGCGCGGCGACGATCGGCGACGTGCTCAACATCTACCGGCGCGTCGATCGCGACGCCGACCCCGCCTTCGAAGGGCTCCGCATCCCCGGCGGCCGCGGTGGCGGAGATGCAAGCGATCTCCAGGCCTTCCTCGCCGCCGCCAGCGACGGAACCTACGACGAGACCATCCCCACGGAAGTCCCGAGCGGGCTCCCCGTCGGGGGACGCATTCGGGCGGAGTGAGTTAGCGGCGCCGGCGTCGGAGGAGCGCGCTTAGGGCGAGGAAGATCCCCGGGATCGCGCCCCCCGCGGCCCCTCCCACTGTGCTGCAGCCGCCCCCGGCGTCGAAGGCGCTCGCCGCGCCGGTATCGGGAGCTTCCACCGTGCGTCCGCCTGCGTCGCGCGTGCTCGCGTCGGTGCCTGTGCTTGCGTCGGTGCCTGTGCTTGCGTCGGTGCCTGTGCTTGCGTCGGTGCCGGTGCTTGCATCGGTCGCGCCGGCGTCGGGCGTTTCTGGAACTGCGGCGACGATGCGTGCGTCGCCAGCTTCCCGGGGGTCGCTGTCGAGGCGTCCGTCGCCGTCGGAGTCGAGATCGAGGTAATCGGCAACGTGGTCGCCGTCGGTGTCGACGGTGCAGTCCCCTTCGGCGGCATCGAGGACGCCATCGCCGTCGGCGTCGTCGGGGGTGACCGCGATCGTCGTCTGGCTGACGACCGCGAAAAGGCGCCCGCCGAGACCGGACTTTCGGTTCGCGATCAGGCTCTTCGTGCCGTGGGGGGCGCTGGAGGCGACGTCCCAGAGGGCATCCTCGACGCGGCCATCGGCGTTCGGGAGGCGGCTAAGCTCGTCCCCCTTGAGGCCGACGGGGCGGAAGTGCGCGCCGCCGCCGAAGGAGCCGACCATCCAGCGGGCCCGCAGGTCGTCGGCTTCGCCGGGGGTGCTGTCGCTGCCGCCCGGTCCGCCGGGGGCAAAGGGGATGTCCGGATAGAGGGAGAGGGTCGGCATATTGTAGGCGACCGAGAGCGAAATCGTCGCGTTTTCGCCGCGCGGATCGCCGTCGGGGCACCGGTTCACCACGCCGGGCGACTTGAGCATGGTCCATCCTGCGCCTAACCCGGCGTCGGCGAACGGAATGAGCTGGATCTGCCGCAGGGGCGCCCCCTCCTCGGTGAAACTCACGACGAGCGTCTGCCCGAAGATCGTCGTCGGCCGCAACGCCGGCGCGACCATCGAGTCGTCCCCCCGCTCCTGGATCGCGATCTCGACGACGTTCCCCGAGGCGCCGGTGGGCCCTTCGAGGAGGGGCCGGACGAGGGCGGTGACGTCGGTCTGGACGACCCATCCGGGAGTCATCGTCTTCGCGTACACGGCGAACGGCAGCTCTTCGAGGGGCACATTGATCGCCGCCCCGGGGCCAAGGATCACGCCGCGCGGGGTCGTGCTCGACGGCAGTTCGTAGCGGGCCTTCGCCGTGTTGTAGACGACGCCGTCGTTGCCGCCGGTCATCAACGTCGCGCGGCTCACACGTGCCCCCCGGGGGAGCTGAATCTTTACCGACCCTTGCGCGAAGGTGTTCGGCCCGCTGATGCCGCCCCACCCGTCGACGGCGACGCCGCCACGCAGCAGCTCCGATTGGGCGGTACCGACCCACGTCATCGGCGTCGCCTCCGCGCGGCTGGGGGCGAGGAGGGCGAGGGGGAGGGCGAAACAAACCAGCAACTTAGAACGCATCGAAAGACCTCTAAGGTGGTCACCTAGCACGCACCGGAAATCACCACGCAAGCGTAATTGGCTGATCGGGCGTCGTTCGTAGGACTTCGAACAGTTCGGCAAAGTAGGCTTTTTGCGCCGAAGTTTCTTGGTGCGACTCCCAGATCGAGTGGGAATCACCGACCACCAACGTTCCGCCGCCGGTCCACAGCCAGATCTGACTTCAGTCACCGCGGGTGAACGGTCTTTGATAGTGATCTGTCGCTGGTAGGTTTCACCCGAGGTTACTGCGCGTGCGACCTTCGATGTAACGCAAATTTTGACGTAATTCATGAATGATTCCTTTCACAGGGTTAGAAGCCGAGAGCCTTGAGATTGCTGTCGGTCGTCGTATCGGATTCGTGGATGATCTGGAGCTCTCCGTCGGCAGCGCGCTCGAAGAGCAGATACGCACGTACTTTTCCCGAGGGCCCTTCCTTCGACCCGTAGGTCTTGTCGAAAAGGATCAGGGTCTGGCCGCGCTCGTTCACCTTCCGTTCAAGGTCACGCGCAACTTCTTGATGAAAACCAGGGGACTTTGCGAGTTGCTTTCGGAGCGCGACGATGGCCTGGCTTCGGTCAAGGTTCTGCCCGTAAAACTTCAGCTTACTTGCGTACATCCGCTCGAGATTTGTGGTCACGAAAGGACGATTGTGGGCTTCGTTCCACGAATCGACCGCTGTCTTTGCCTCCGCGAGTTCGATCGGCTTTGCGGCCGATGCAGTGTCGGCGTCGAGGGGCACCGGTTCAACGATCGAAGGAACATAGTCTCCGTCGGAGCAGGCGCTGTCATGCCGCTGTTCCAACGCTTTCAAGCCCGGAAACTCGCGTAGACCTTTCGTCACAAGATCCCATTCTGAGCTCAATTCCTTCTTCTGTTGTTCGACGGGATTCTGGCCGCACAAACGTTCGGCAATCGCCATCGCACGAAGTGGATCGTCTGTCGCGAGGAAGCCTTGACGATTGCACGTTTGCCACGTCGATTCGCGCTTCGACACCGACGCGCAATCGGCCATGTTTTTCTCAGCGGTCTGAAGCCACGCAGTGAACATTGCTTTGCGGCGTTTGGCGTACGTCGCAAGTGCCGCCGCGGCCTTGCTGGCCTCTGGCGCATCGGGATGCAGCTCGCGGAGTCGCGTCGCTAGCGGCTCACACGCGGCGTCGAGCGCTGCGCACTTTGGTTGAATAGAACTCCAAAGGATTCCCGGTCGCTCCTTCTTGAGCCATTCTTTCGCAGCGGGGACGCTCTTCCCATCCGTACCTGCAAGTTTTTCCATCGCCACCAGCGCCGCCTGGCGGTCTGCACCGGCTGCTTCAAACGCCAATCCGGCTATCATTTCTGTCGACGTCAGTTGCCCATGCAGGCTGTGCGAATCTTTCAGCAAGGCCTTTGCAGCCGAAAACCGAAGGGCGGCAATGTCATCGTCGGCCAGCTGGCCACGTACAACGTCCGCGCGTTCTTTGGCCGGCCCGCAAAGCGCAGAGTTGGGCGCGGTGATGCAGACCGAGTCGTAGCCCTCCATCGCTGCGCGTAGCTCGTGGCGTTGCTCGGCGGCAGCGGCCATTTCGTAGGGTTTCTTGCCAGCATCGCAACCGAGGACGGCAACGGCGAGGAGCGCAAAGGCAATCGTTTTGGTTCGCATCGGCCCAGTCGACGCCCTTCTCGCGACATCGGCTGTCGCGTAGAGACGGCGCATGATTCCGAATCTGCTCCTGTTGTTGTCGACGTCTGTTCCGCCCTACCCACGCGACGAAGTGCATGCGCTGGCCGGGTTCGCGCGCGAGCACGGTGTTGCCTTCCTCGTTCACACCCGAACGGACGCTGGCCTGATTGCGGACGCGAGTGAAATTGCCCTTTACGCCGACGGCGACCTCGGTCCGACGCTCCTCGCGTGGGCAACGTTCGCGGAGTACGTGCCGTTCAGCGCGACGGAGCGCGCCGCGGCGATCCACGAGAAGCAGGAATCGCTCTATCGGCGGGGCGTTCACATGCCCTCGCACGCGCTCGGCTTCTTTGGCCTTCGCGACATTGAACTCGCTGTAGGCGGAACACCGCTCGCCTCTCTCGGCGGCTACCTGGACGACGCGCTTTCCGTCCCGCTCACGGCGTCTTCTCTCCCAAGAGAAAATCGAAGCTTTGTCGCGGTGCGCTACTTCCGCGAGGGGGCTCCGCTCGCATAGCGGGACGTGATCCGCCGGAACGCCGCCTGGAACTCCTCCCGGAGCCATTCCGGCTCCAGTACCGTTAGCTCGGGACCTTCCGCGAAAAGCGCCCGCCGAAGGTCGCGTGAATCGTCTGCGAGGAATGCAACGACCGGTCGCGGAGGGGGACGAACGAACTCCAGGCTGCGTGCCTGCGGAGGGGCGCGCCGCGACCATCGCTCCGCGAGTCCTGGTGAAAGTTCGACGACTACCCGCAGATCTACGCCGCGGCTGTGGCCGTCTTCGTCGTAGTTCCCGGGGACGTTCCGATCGGAAGTCACTTCCTCGAAGGTACAAATTTGTGCAACGGACACAGCGAGTTGGCGGCCGTCCGCCGAGGACCCGACGACCTCACGGCGCCCTTCTCGCATCCGAATCTCGCGAACCTGAAGAGTGAGCGTTGCGCCTCCACCAAGATGGACGGCGATGGTCGCGTGCCGCGCAACGGCGTCGAAGAGCGCATTCTCAAGCGATGGCGTCAGCCCATCTAGGTAGCTGCTCGGAATTGCAATTTACACGGGATGTGATCAAAGCAATGTC
>DYPH01000284.1 GCA_020720045.1 Sorangium cellulosum
GGGCGAGCGTGCCCTCCTTCGTCTCGACCTGCTCGATGGTGCGCAGCGGCTTCATTGGTCAAAGCTGGCGCGGTGCAGGTTGATCCCGCCCGTTTCCAGCCCTTCCTTTCAAACCGTGCGTGCGGGTTTCCCGCGCACGGCTTAACGATGGTCTTACAGCAGTCGCTTGCGCGGGGTAGCGCACGGTGCCTTGCAGTCGATGCAGGCCAAGTCCGTGGAAGCGAGCGTGGGGCCAGTCGCTGCGCCAGAAGCGCGTGCGTTGTCCACCGCGTCGCGTCTTCCAGTGCAGCAGTCGCGCATAGACGTAGTCGTCTACGGCGGCGAATTCGCGGTCGGCAGTGCCGGTCCGGAAGTAGTTGCCCCACCCGCGCAACACCGGGTTCAGCGACGCAATGACGTCTTTCACGTCCCTGTTGCGGTGCACGCGCGCGTCGGTCAGCTCATGGACTCGCCCCCGAATGCGCTTCATCGCCTTCGGTGACGGCCAGCGGTGCATGAAGTGTTTGTCGGGCAGCCGTTGAATGCTGCGCCGCTTCCGCACCGTGCAGCCCAGGAATGTGAAGCTCTCTTTCCCGCGCCGCAAGTCGACCATCCGCGTCTTCTCCGGGTGCAGCACAAGGCCGAGCCGCTCCATGATGATTCCGATGCGGCGCCTTGCCTCGTTCGCCATCGACTGCGTCCCACACATCACGACGAAGTCGTCGGCGTACCGCACCAGCACGCCGAGGTGACTGCACCTCGTCGTCCAGATGCGGTCGAGGAAGTGGAGGTAGATGTTCGAGAGCAGCGGGGAGATGACTCCTCCCTGCGGCGTTCCGGCGAGCGTCTCCTTCGACGTGCCGTCCTCTTCCATCACTCCCGCTTCGAGCCACTGCCGAATCAGCTTCAGCACTCGACGGTCAGAGATTCTCTCCGCCACCATCTTCAACAGCCTCTCGTGCGAGATGCTGTCGAAGTACGCCTTGATGTCGGCATCGACGACGAAGTTGTGACCCCGGTTGCCAGCCTCGCGGATGGCCTCCAGCGCCTGCGTCGTCGATTTCTCGGGACGGAAGCCGTAGCTGCACGGCAGAAACTCCGCCTCGAAGCTGGGCTCGATGACGAGCTTCGTCGCCAGCTGCACCACCCGGTCTCTCACCGTCGGGATTCCCAGCGGCCGCTGCTTCCCGTCTCCCTTCGGGATGTACCGCCGCCTCACCGGACTCGGGCGGTACTCACCTGCGCGAAGCGTGCTCTCGATGTCCTCGAGAAATACCTCCACACCCCGCGTTTCGATGTCAGCGAGCGTCTCTGCATCGACGCCGGCTGCACCCTTCTTGCTCCGTACTCGCTTCCACGCTTCTCGCAGGATGTCGGGCCTGCGAATCCGGTCGTACAGCGCGTGAAAACGCCGTGTGCTGCTCTGCTTGGCGGCTGCCGAGAGCACGGCTTGCAGGTGTGGCACTTTCTCTCTGGGGGTGTTGGCCCTCTCGGGCATGCCCTCGCGCCTGCCTGCTCTTCCGTGCGTGACCAAAGCAGGGCCCTCTCCCTCCAGCGGTTTCTCGCCGCCTTCATCGGTACGATGAGCCCCTCGGACTTCCGCTCGACTCCGCTCGCTTTCGGCTCTCGCCTTCTTCGAGACGGTCTTGGTCTGACTCGACTGCCGAGACGGATCTCTCGGGTTCCGTACCTCACCGTCGAAGCGTGCTGCGGCCAATACCCCGGGGAGTCCCAGCGCCCTATCCGGACTTCCCGGACGCTGTGCATCGGCCTTCGCGGCGACATGACCCGCTCGGCTCTCCCGAACACCTTTCGGTTGATAATCTGACGAGGCTTGCACGACCTTCAGCTGGTTGCGGCCCGCTTCTTTGCTCCCTCCCTTTCGGAGGCTCTTGACGCTGCGCTTCGTGGACGGAGTCTCCTCCGCGACGCACGGCAGCCTGCTACCCGGCGCTCCAGCGCCTACCGGGGCGGGACTCTCACCCGCTGGTGAGGTGCAGCAAGACTCAGCTGATCCGGTCGCTCGCGCGCCTTCCTGCTCTGAG
>DYPH01000032.1 GCA_020720045.1 Sorangium cellulosum
ATTGCTTTGATCACATCCCGTGTAAATTGCAATTCCGAGCAGCTACCTAGGCGACCACGACCGCGCGACCTCCCTTCGCGCGGCCGCCCGTGAACTGCGCAGCGGCCGCTGATCGGCGGGCATCACCCGTCCGCGGACGCTTCTCCGCGCAAAAAGTCAGCCCTCGACCCTCAGCGGACGCTCGGAACCTCGAAAAGTCAGCCCTCGACCTTCCGCTGAACCTCCGCCCCTGAAAAAGTCAGCCCTCGCCCCTCAGCGGACGCTCGGAACCTCAAAAAGTCAGCCCTCGACCTTCCGCTGAACCTCCGCCCCTCAAAAAGCGAGGGGTCGCGCCTCCGTGGAAGCTCGACCCCGGAAATTATCGCTCGCGGGCTCTCAGGCGTCGGGCGCCTTCGCGGTTTTCCCCTTCTTCGGGGCGCGGGCGTGGGCGAGCGGGACGTTCTCGTCGAGGTCCCGGAGGCCGAAGGCGACGACCGCCAACTCGCGCGCGCTTTCGTAGCGTTCGAGGACCTCCCCATAGAAGGCATCGCGGAGGAGCGCTTCCTCCGCAGGCGCCTCCTTGACCGCCTTCGCCCCTTGCGGCTGGAGCGCGCGGACGAGTTGATTTCCGAGGCGGCTCATCGTCTCCAAGTGCTCGGCGGTGAACGGGTGCTTCCCGGCGATTTCCTTTTCAAACTCGGCGAAGAGACCGGCGATCGAAACGCCATCGCGGGCGGCATCGACATTGCCGCGCCCTTCGCGGATTTTGGCGACGCGGTCGGCGGGGATCAGCCCGAGCCCGGCGAGCACATCGAGCTGGCCGAGGCCGAGGAGCCGGAGCGGGCGGAGCTCGGCGAGCGCGGCGGGGACCTCCCCATCGGCGAGCGGGACCGGCACGCGCCCGGCCGCATAGTCGAGGGCGGCGACGAGCCCGAGGAGCTCCTCAATCGCCACAAAGTCGGCCGTCGGCTGCTTGGCGAGGATCGCCGCTTTGGCGCCGAGGACCGCCCGCGTTCCGCGCTCCACATTGGCACGAAGGACCGAGACCTCACGAGCACCCCGCGCGGGGAGGCGCCCCTCTTTCACACGCGCCGTCGCAAGCGGCAGGAAGTGCTCAAACGCAGCGCGATCGTCGCTCGCAACAAGGGGGGCAGAGGCTTTCGGAGCTTTCTTCGTAGGCATCCCGCGAGGAAATCGAAGCTCGAAAACGCTGTCAACGGAGTCGTGGGGGAACGGGCGGAATTCGGACGCCCCCTGTGGAAGTGGGCCCGCCGTCTCCGGCGTCGCCGCTGCCAGCAAATTCGCTGGTCGACGCCGACGGACGGGCCCCTGTAGAAGTGGGCCCGCCGTCTCCGGCGTCGCCGCTGCCAGCAAATTCGCTGGTCGACGCCGACGGACGGGCCCCGTGACAACTCGGACAGATCTTGGTTTCCTGGAACGTCGATGGGGCACGACGCACACTTCCTCGAGCGGCTCGACCGCGTCACCGACGACCAGACCGAGCTCGCACTCTCCCTGTACCGGGACCACGAAGCGGTCCGCCTGCTGCTCGATCACGAGGCGATCCCGACCGACGCGCCGCGCATCGCGATCGCCCTCGCCGATGCCCCGGGACCGACGCCAAGCGGCCCCTTCGTCATCGTCGCCCGCGACGGCCACTTCGTGACCTGCCTCGGCGCGGGGATGTCGCCGGGCCCCTGGCCGATCCTCCCCCGGTATGTGCTGGAGCGCTCGCTCGCCTTCGCCGAAGCGACGCGCCACCGCAAACGGATCGCCGAGGAGTTCGCCCACCCCGGCGAAAAGAGCATCATTTCGAGAGTTTTTCGGAAGAAGAACATGATCTCCCGCGAGGAGATCAGCGGGCTCGCGGCGCTGGCGCCCATCTACATCGAACCGTTCTACCGCCTGGCACGCGGGCTCTGCGCACAACTGATCACCGAGGTCGTCCACGCACCGAAGCCGCGCCCCCGCCCAAGCGCCGACGCCGTCGACATCCACGCCCGGTACGTCTGGACGTGCGCCTCGGCGATGGAACTGAGCGGCACCGTCGATCCTCGCTGCCTCGCGAGCGTCCTCGCCGAGTCGAACCCAGCGTTTTCGTTCCCATCGCTGGGGAACTACCTCGGCGATGCCCCTTTTGTCCTTCGCGGCGCCTGGGCGGCGGGGCGCGCCGGAACCCGGATCCTCGATCAGAGCCTCCGCGACGCCCTCGAAGCGGACGCCCTCCGAGAATTCTTCGACGGCACCTTCGCCGCCGTCGCGATCGCGCTCCGCCATCCGGACGCCTTCGGGCCGACGCTGAAGACGTTCACCGACTGGTGCAAACGCGGGGCGACGACGCCGATGGATTCGTTCCGGGCCAGCATCCTCACGACCGTGACCGAGCTCCTGGCGATGCGCGAGCAGATCACCGACATCACCCTCGCCGCGGCGCGCCTCCACTACCTGGGCGCGATCGCCGGCAAGCTAAAACCGGGGGAGCGCGGCTACTACGAGACGGCCGGGGAGGTCCCCTACGGGCTCGCCGCGACCGCCTACCTGAGCACCTCGGCGTGCGTCGTCGCGAGATCCGAGGAGCTCGACCACGTCCTCCGCGGCCTATTCATCCTTCACGAGGCCAACGTGGAGGCGTTCCACTACCCGGCGGAAATCCTGAAAAAGCTCGTGAGGCCCTGGGGGAAAGCCGAGGTGGCGCACCATTTTCAGCTCCTCGATCGGACGCTCGGCCGGAAACCGAAGCCGGAGACGGTGCGTCACGAGACGAGCGTCCCCCGAAACGCCCCCTGCCCCTGCGGAAGCGGCAAGAAGGCGAAGCGCTGCTGCCACGGGTGAGGGGCCCGTCCGTTCGCGACCGCCAGCGAATTTGCTGGGAGCGGCGTCGCGAGAGACGGCGGGCCCACTTCCACAGGGGCCCGTCCGTTCGCGACCGCCAGCGAATTTGCTGGGAGCGGCGTCGCGAGAGACGGCGGGCCCTCAAAGACAGGGGCGTTCACCGCTTGGCGGCGATTTCGCTTCGTAGGCGGGTGACGTCGGCGGCGAAGAAGCCCTTCGGGTAGGTGGCGACGTAGCGATCAAGCTCGGCGGCCGCTTCGGAGGCGTTTCCGCCATCGAGGAGCGAACGTACGCGGGCGATGCGGGCCGTCTCGTCGCGGATCGTCGCCGGCGTTGGCGCGGTGAGGACCGGGGCGGTCACCACCGTCTCTACGGGCGGGGTCGCTGCCGTCTCCACGGGCGCACTCGCAGGGGCAGCGCTCGCAGGCGCAACCGGGGCCGCGCGACGCACCGACGGGGCGAGCGGGGCGACTTCGGCGGGCGCGACGACGACAGGGGCCGTGGGTGCCGGGAGGAGGGTCGTTACCGGCGGCGACGGGGCAACGGCGGGCGCGGTGCCGGTGCCCGTAACCGGAGCGGTCGTTACCGTCGCCTCGCGGGCGCGGGTCTTCTGCACGTAGACGCCGGCGCCGCCGACGGTTGCAACAAGGCCGAGGCCGACAACCCACTTGGCGAATAGGGGAAAGGCGAGCGTTTTTGCGGTCGTTGCCGTGGTTGCCGTGGTTGCGGTGGTCGCCGTCGTCACGCTGGCGGCGGTGCCGGATGCGGCAGTGCCGGCGACGGTCGCCGCGGCGAGGACCGCGAGGAGGGCCGCTTGCGCCTCCGGGGAGGGGCGGTCTTCCTTCGCGGAGCCGAGGAGATCGGCGATTTCCCGGTCGTCGCCGAGGGAGAGGCGTTGGAGGTCGTCGGGCGCTTTCATCGGGCATCCTCCCGCGCGACGCGGGCACGAAGGCGGGCAGCGGCCGCCTGGAAAAGCTCGCGGGCCCTTCGGAGCCTCGAAGCGACTGTACCGCTCGGAATCTGAAGCAGCTCGGCAATTTCGGTCACGGGGACCTCTTCCAGTTCAAACAGGACGAAGGGGACGCGGAACTCGTCGTCGAGGTCGTCGAGGACGGCGTCGAGCATCGCGCGGCGATCGCGGGCGAGGAGCGCGTGATCTTGGGTGGCGACCATCGGCGCGGCGGCCGGATCGGCGCCATGATCGAGGCGGTTGTCCCGCCTTTGGTGCTTCCGGCGGGCGTTTGCGGCGACGCCGACCGCCACGGCAAACAGGAACGCGCGCTCTTTGCCGGGGACGATCTCGCTGTGGCGCCGGTGGGCGATCAGAAAGAGCTCCTGGACGGCGTCGTCGACGTCCCCCGCCGGCACCCCGAGGCGACGGACCGAGCGCCAAAGGAACGCGTGGTAGTCGCGCACCAGGGTTTCGATGGGAGGGACCGCTGGCCAGCTGACCTCCTCGGCGGTGTGGATCGCGAGCATTGTTGGGGGGATGTCGGCCGCCATCGGGGATCGTCAGAAAATCGTCGCGAGGGCGAGCGACGGGGCGATGCTGGCCGGGGCGACCTTGAAGAAGACCGGGTCGTTGCCGAACCGGTAGCTCGGGCGGGAGAGCCAGACCGGGGTGGCGACGCTGAGCTCAACGGCGAAACGATTGAAAATCCGGTAGGAAGCGTGGACCTCGGGGACCGGCGCGAGGAGCACCCGTTGGCCGGAGGCGGCGCCAACAAAGCCGCTGGCGCGCGCGCTCGTGAGGGCGCCGAGGAAGCCGGCGCAGGCCCCCGCGGAGAAGCGACCGGATCGGAGAACGCGAAACGGCTCGACACAGAGGCTCACGCGGGCGCCGAAGAGGGAGAAATCGACCGGCACCGGCGCGGCGACGTTCGCGATCGCCGTCGTCGTGCTCCCGAAGCCCGCAAGCAGATCAAGGCGCCCAGCGATGCGATCGGAGATCGAATAGGCCCCAATTCCCAACGAAGCTGCCGGTGCCGCCTTCGGGAAGACGCCGGTGAGCGGCCCTCCACCGACGCGGACGCTCACCTCGGTGCGCGGTCGAAACGCAGCGGGCGCTGGCGACGGCGGTGGCTCCGGGGCCTTCGGAGGGGGCGCGACTGGCGGTTTCGGCGGGGCGCGGCGGAGCGACAGGACGAGGGCGACGGCGTCGACGGCGTCCTTGCAGGTTTCCGCATCAACGGAGCGCGGCGCTTCGCCACGAACGGTCAGGACGGCGATGTACCGAGGGCGTCGGGGGGATCGCCGTCGTTTCCGCTCTTCGCGGCGACATCGGCCACAAATTCCTGGGCGGTGGGGCACCCGGCGGGGACCGCGTAATCGACGATGGCTGCCACGGCAGAGCCTTTTTCGGATTCGTCGGCCGCTGTCGACGATTTTCTGATCGTGGCGGCGCCATCGCAACATCCCCTCCCCAGGAAGCCGACTACAACCCCTTCTTTCCTGGAGTTCCCCATGCGCCGTCTTGCGTTGCTCGCCCTCCCTGTCCCCGCCCTGGTCCTCGCCGCTGCCGTGCCGCTCGCCGGCTGCGAATCAACAGTCAACCTCGGCGCCGCGCCGGCCCCGAGCGGGACGACGACGACGACCCCCGGCGTGCGCCCCCAGGCCGACAAGGTCGACCTCCTCTTCGCCGTCGACGACTCGGCCTCGATGGCCGACAAGCAGCACGTCCTCTCGAGCACCGTCCCGCGGCTGGTGGAGCGCTTCGTCCACCCCCGGTGCCTGGATGGGGCCGGCGCGCCGAACGGCTTCACCGCCTCGTCGACGGGCGCCTGCACGAGCGGGACGCCGGAATTTAAGCCGGTGACCGACATCCACATCGGCGTCGTGACGTCGTCGATGGGGAACTTCGGGACGACGGCGACCTGCGACACGAAGGGGACCAACCTCCGCGGCCATCTCGTCAACGACGGGCGCATCGCGCCGATCGCCCACGAGCCGAGCGGCTTCCTCGCCTACACGGGCAACGCGGCGAGCGCGGGGGTCGGCCCGCTGAACCCGTACACGGACGCGGAGAAGTTCGCCGCGAGCTTCGGGATGTTTATCAATAACTTGCAGGAGAGCGGCTGCGGCTACGAGTCCCAGCTGGAGTCGGTCCAGCACTTCCTGATGCAGCCCGATCCGTGGAACGCGATCGTCCGCAACGCCGACACCGCCCGCTATGACGGCGTCGACCGCGACCTCCTCGCCCAGCGGAAGGCGTTCCTCCGCCCCGACTCGGACGTCGTCGTCGTGATGCTGACCGACGAGGACGACTCCTCCGTCGACCCGCTCGCCCTCCAGGGGCACGGCTGGCTGTACATGGCAAACAGCAGCAACGGCCTCACCTTTCCGACCTACGGCAAGAGCGGCAGCGGCGACCAGCAGAGCCGCACCGACCTGCGCTACGGCGTCGGCGCGACGGCCCCCGGCGGCACGAGCGCCTGCAAGACCGACCCGAACAGCGTCGCCTGCATCCCCTGCTGGGCGTCGAAGGATCGCGACAGCGACCCGAGCTGCCAACAGACGCTGACCCAGGAAGAGGACCCGTCGGACCTGCGGATGTCGTCGATGAAGCGCCGTTTTGGCTGGGATCCCCAGTACCCGGTGCGCCGTTACATCGACGGCTTCTCGGCGGCCCGCGTCCCCGATCGGCGCGGCGAGCACGACGCCTCCGGGAACTACGTCGGCGACGCGAACTGCGTAAACCCGCTCTTCGCGAAGGCGCTCCCCGATCCGACCGACGACCTCGACACGCTCTGCAACCTCGAAGCGGGCCCCCGGGATCCGTCCCAGGTCTTCTTCGCGGTCGTCGGCGGCGTCCCCGAGGACCTGCTCCGCACCGACGGTTCCCTCGCAAAGCCGCGAAAGACGGCGCTTTCCAGCGACGACTGGCAGAAGATCCTCGGCGCGAACCCGGCGACCGGCGACGGGACCGGCATCGACCCGCGCATGATCGCTTCGGCGACGCCGCGAGGCGTGACGCAGCCTGGCTACGACTGGGACAGCAAGAAGGGGGACCTGATGTTCGCCTGCACCTTCGAGCTCCCGAAGGGCGACCAGCGCATCGGCACCACCGGGACCGCCGACCCGAGCACGAGCGTCGAGTCGACGGTCTTTGCCTGCAGCAAGTACTGGGATTCGCCGCTCTGCGACCGCCCGCTCACCACGAACGACGCCACCGACACGACCCTCCGCACGCAAGTCCGCGCCGCCGCCTACCCGACGCTCCGCCCGCTCCGCGTCGCCAAGGGGCTTGGGAACCAGGCGATTGTCGGCTCGATCTGCCCGACGAACCTCGCCGACCCGACGAGCGCCGACTACGCCTACCGCCCGACCATCGACGCCATCGTCGACCGCGTGAGCGGGACGCTTGTGGAGCAACCTTGAGGGGGTAGCCCACTTCAAGCAAAGCCCACGAAGGAGGACTTCGTGGGCTTTGGTTTGTGGCGCGCACGCGGCCGCATACGATGGTCCCCATGCGCTGCCCGATTGCCTTCTTTGCTGCGTTCCCTCTGTCGCTTGCACTGTTCACCGCCTTCGCCGGCTGCGACGCGACCGTCGACCTCGCGCCCGCTCCAGCGCCGACCCTCGACGCCTCGTGGCCGACGCCCCGGCACGTCGTCCCCGACAAGGTCGACCTCCTCTTCGCCGTCGACGACTCCGCGGCCATGGCCGACAAGCAGCGCGTCCTCGCGAGCACGGTGCCGCGGTTCGTGGAGCGCTTCGTCCGCCCCCGCTGTCGAAACGCCGACGGAACCCCGAACGGTCTCACCGCCTCCGCCGACGGCCTCTGCGCAAGCGGCACGCCGGAATTCAAGCCGATCACCGACATCCACATCGGCATCGTGACCTCGTCGATGGGGAACTTCGGGACGCCGGCGACCTGCGACACCGAGGGGACCAACCTCCGCGGCCACCTCGTCAACGACGGGCGTAGCGCCGCGATCGCCCACGAGCCGAGCGGCTTCCTTGCGTACACGGGCAACGCCACGAGCGCCGGTACCGGGGCCCAGAACCCGTACACGGACGCGGAGAAATTCGCCGGCAACTTCGGCGCATTCATCAACAACCTCCAAGAGAGGGGCTGCGGCTACGAGTCCCAACTGGAGTCGGTCCACCACTTCTTGGTGCAGCCCGATCCCTGGAAGGCGATCGCCCGCGACGGCGACGCCGCCCGCTACGACGGGGTCGATCTTGAGCTCCTCGCCGAGCGGAAGGCGTTCCTCCGCCCCGACTCGGTCGTCGTCGTCGTGATGCTGACCGACGAAGACGACTCCTCCGTCGACCCACTCTCCATCCAGGGGCGCGGCTGGCTGTACATGGCAAACACGAGCAATGGCCTCACCTTCCCGACCTACGGCAAGAGCGGCAGCGGCGACCAGCAGACCCGCACCGACCGGCGCTACGGCGGCGGCACCACCGCCCCGAGCGGCACGAGCGCCTGCAAGACCGACACGAACAGCATCTCCTGCGTCCCCTGCTGGGCGTCAAAGGATCGCGACAGCGACCCGAGCTGCAAGCAGACGTTGAGCCAGGAAGACGACCCGGCCGAGCTGCGCATGTACGCGATGAAGCGTCGTTTTGGCTGGGATCCCCAGTACCCGGTCCGCCGCTACGTCGACGGCTTCTCGGCGGTCCGCGCCCCCGATCGGCGCGGCGAGCACGACGCCACCGGCAAGTACGTCGGCACCGCGAAGTGCGTGAACCCGCTCTTCGCCAGAGAGCTCCCCGCGCCGACCGACGACCTCGACGCGCTCTGCAACCTCGAGCCGGGCCCCCGGGATCCGTCCCAGGTCTTCTTCGCGGTCGTCGGCGGCGTCCCCGAGGACCTGCTCCGCACCGACGGTTCCCTCGCAAAGCCGCGAAAGACGGCGCTTTCCAGCGACGACTGGCAGAAGATCCTCGGCGCGAACCCGGCGACCGGCGACGGGACCGGCATCGACCCGCGCATGATCGCTTCGGCGACGCCGCGAGGCGTGACGCAGCCTGGCTACGACTGGGACAGCAAGAAGGGGGACCTGATGTTCGCCTGCACCTTCGAGCTCCCGAAGGGCGACCAGCGCATCGGCACCACCGGGACCGCCGACCCGAGCACGAGCGTCGAGTCGACGGTCTTTGCCTGCAGCAAGTACTGGGATTCGCCGCTCTGCGACCGCCCGCTCACCACGAACGACGCCACCGACACAAGCCTGCGCACGCAAGTCCGCGCCGCCGCCTACCCGACGCTCCGGCCGCTCCGCGTCGCCAAGGGGCTCGGGAACCAGGCGATCGTCGGTTCGATCTGCCCGACGAACCTCGCCGACCCGACGAGCGCCGATTACGCCTACCGGCCAACCATCGACGCCATCGTCGACCGCGTGAGCGGGACGCTTGTGGAGCAACCGTGAGGGGGTAGCCCACTTCAAGCAAAGCCCACGAAGGAGGACTCAGGGCTTCGCGGGGGCGTCGGCGACGGAGGTCACCTTCCAGCCGATGTTGCCAGTATCATTGTTCATCGTAACGGTGATCGTTGCAATCATTCCGCTTTCTTCAACGGCCTTGCACTCGAAGGTCCCCTGGGCCTTCGCCTCGATGCCGCTCGGGCAGGTGACCGTCTTCAAGGTCGCGTCCTTCACCTGCTCCTTGAAGTTTGCACGGATCGACTCTTCGACCTTCGTGTGGTCGATCTGATAAATCTTGCCGTATTCGAACTGCGTCTTGCAGGCGGTGAGCATGAGGGCGATGGCGAGAGTGGCGTAGGATTTCATGATTGTTTCTCGAGCGAAAGGCACTGTGAAGGCCGAGAAATGCCGGCAACGTGCGGCGTACGCTCCCCGTCGGCGCAGGAAGTCCGACGAGGGTGAACCGGCAAGGGAACCACGAATGTTCCCTCGACTGGCGAACTTCCGCTCACGACCAACGGGTTAGAATGGCTTCTCGGTCAAGAATGCGGACGGCGAGCGCGAACAGAACGGCGTTCGCGAGGGCAGCGCCGTGACCGAGCCCGGCTACGACTGGGACAGCAAGAAGGGGGACCTGATGTTCGCCTGCTCCCGAAGGGCGACCAGCGCACCGGCACCATTCGCCGCTCTGCGACCGCCCGCTCACCACGAACGACGCGACCGACACGACCCTCCGCACGCAAGTCCGCGCCGCCGCCTACCCGACGCGCCGCCCGCTCCGCGTCGCCAAGGGGCTTGGGAACCAGGCGATCGTCGGTTCGATCTGCCCGACGAACGCGTGAGTGGGACGCTTATTGAGCAACCGTGAGTCGCGTGTATCCGGTGAAGGGGCGCCGCCTTACTGGCCGAGCAACCCCACCAGGACAAAGTTGTTCCTCGATCCGCGCTAGCGGGCGAGGACGAAGTTGATGGCGACCAAGAGCGCCGCCAGGAGCGGCATCCGTCGCGTCCAGAAGGACGGATGGTGGAGCGGCGACACGAGGGGGGCGCGCCGGCGCAAAAAGGTGAATCCTGCGAGCGCATAGAGGGCCGCCAGAAGCCCGAAGCTGACCGGAATAAGCGGGAACATGTGGCGCAACGCGTAGGTGCTTTCGAGGGTCTCATTGGCCCAAAGAAGCGCCCCTCCGAGGACCCCAAACAGCGCCGCTGCGAGGAAAGACTTCCGCGTCAGCGCGCGGACTTGCTCCTCCGGCATGTCGCTAGAATCTTTGACGTCGCAATGGCGCCGGAAGGCGTCCAACAAGGCGTCGAAGTTCTCCAGGATCACGTAGCCGGTCGTGTCGCCGATCACGTAGGTGTCCAAGGTCGTGGCCGATTCCTCGCAGCTGCGCACGCCGACCACAATCGTCGACGTCCGCCGCTCGACGAACGCCGCGGCGACCCGGTCCCAGGGGAAGGACACAACCACGGTTTCGTCGCCACGGAGCCAACAGACGCCGCGCGCATCGACCGTGATTTCTCCGAGCGCCTGCGCGTGGCGCACACTTGCGCGATGGGCGCGCGTGAGGAGGAGCGCGCCGATGACAAACCCGATTCCCCAGCCGCCCGCATAGACCGCGTCGACGTCATGCAGTCTCCCGGTGAGCTTTGCCCAAAGCTGCCAGCCTACAATCAGGAGACCACCGGCGATGCCGCCTTTGATCGCCGACGAGCTGCTGCGAAAGCGAAACGCGGGAGACGGGGGGCGCGTGTCCATCGGGAGGTCGGGGTTAGCAAGAGATGGGGGGCCCCGCCGCTCCGGGTCGCCAAGGGGCTCGGGAACCAGGCGATCGTCGGTTCGATCTGCCCGACGAACCTCGCCGACCCAACGAGCGCCGATTACGCCTACCGCCCGACCATCGACGCCATCGTCGACCGCGTGAGCGGGACGCTGATTGAGCAACCTTGAGGCGAGTTCGCCCGGCCAGTGCGATTCTCGGACAGCTACGGCCGTGGCAGGGGCAGGTTGCACGCCGTGCGTGTCGGCTCTGGCACGAGGGCGTCAAACATCGACCATGTGGCGCCACGCAGCGGCTCCTTGGGGCCCATCCAGCGATTCACCAGGTCGGACCACTTTTTGGACCGCAACTTGCTGGCTCTTAAGAAGTTGGCACGACCATTTGTAAGTCCAAAGGTCCGCTCAAAATCACCCAAAACCTTCTCGAACCGCGCAACGACGTCGTCCGCGAATTCTTCGAGCTTGAGAATTTCTTTCGTCGCCCGCCCCTTTGACAGGCCCGACGATTCGAATTTGAGCGTCCAAATCCAAGTCGCCGGTGGCTTGCTCGGGTTGAGAGGAACCCATCGCAGGTGGTCCAACGGGTCGTCCACGCCAGGATCGATCAAGAGCCCGTGGTCGGGCGTCCACGCAGCGAGGGCGTCGTCGAGCGTCGCATGCGTGGTCGCGGGGAGTGCGGCAGCGCACGTGCCCGCGTTCAACGGGAAGTAGTTGCCTTTCGCGTTCTTCCCGTTGCAGCGGACGCACGAGAAAAACAGGTTCTCCCAGCTCCACGCAAGCCACCAGTAGTGCTCCGCATCCAGGTCCTCGGGCGCGCCACGCATGTGGCGGAAGGCCCCGTCCTTTGGGCGGAAGTGCTCGACGGGAGCTCCACCTTTCGGGACAACCATTTCGCAGTACGCGCACTTCTTGTTCTGCGCGATGTGCAGAGCTTCTTTCGCACATTGGTAGCCGGTCGGATCGGGACGATCTTTAGCCTTCTGGTAAGCCGTCCATGCGACTTTCCCTTTCGAAGCGCGCGCCGTGGCGAGTCCCTTTGGCTCGGGTCCGCGGACGATCCGAATCATCGCTCGTCCGTCCGCCTCAAAACCTTCGGCAAGTCGCCGATGCCACGTTTCGTGAGTTCGCTCTCCAACCGCTTTCATTCTTTTTCCTCACCCGCCGTTCGGGACGGGTCGGCAGCAAGGAATGCAAAGCGGCGGAGGTCTTCCCCGGCTGCGTTCAGGGTGAGTCGGTCGAGACCAAACCAGGTTCGATAGAGTTCGCCGCCCGTCATCATCCGCGGATCCGGCTGGCTCGGTTCCTCGGAGGTCGATTCCGACCATTCGCCGTCGTCGTCGTAGGCGAGCCGGACCACGTCGCCCGATTCCTCGTCGACGCCAAGTCGAACAATTTCGTGAGGGGCGAGGCCTGAAAGGAGGACCGGCGAATGTGTGGTCCCGACGAACTGCATATTCGGAAAGATGCGCTTGAGAGCCCCGACGAAGGACGCTTGCCACGTCGGATGCAGGTAAAGATCGAGTTCGTCGATCAAAACAAGCCCTCGAAGGTCTTTGGTGGCCTGAACGTCCTCGCCCGCTTCGAGCATGTAGTGGCCAATCAAGTCGGCCACCCACGCGAACGTGGATTGGTAGCCATGCGAGAGCGAGGTCCCGGGAATCTTCCTCGCATCTTTGCCAAATTTCTGCGTAAAACGATCGGTCGCAATCAAATCATTTGCCGACGTTACGCCTCCCGATCCGCGCAATTCTACGTCGTTGATTTTGGGGAAGAAGCCGTCACCGCCAAGCGTCAATGCCTCTTTCAGGAGCTTCGCAAACCGACGACTGGTCTCGCCGCGTTTGCGCCCGGTTGCCCGATCGCGGTCGACGAAGTGGTTGGCGAAGGCGGTCGCCTGGATCGAGCTTTGTGCTTCGAAGAGTGGCCGAAGGCGATCTATCGCGGGGTGGTTGAGTGGTGGCGTCAGCGCCGGATCGGGGAGCGCCCGAGAAATCCCATAGCCGATCGCAAAGTAGTCCGGCGCGGGTTCCTTCTGGCCGCGAACCGCCGAGAGAATATCGCCGGCGGGCGAGTTTCGCTGAGGCACTCGCCCATTCATGGAGGTTTCGTAGGGTGGAGCGAGCGCCGGCATCATCACAAGGCTCTTTGGGGCGAGCCGTAGTCCCGTCTCAAACGCCATCTCAAACGCCTCGATCCCCTCGTGCAATTCAAACGTGGCATCGATTTCCATCGTCTCGTCATCCCGACGATCGCGAAGCGTATCGATGGCCTTCGGAAGCCCTCCCGCGAAATAGGACCCCGCGCACGCAAGCGCGATTGCCTGCAGAATCGTCGTCTTGGCGGTACCATTCTCTCCAATAAGTACAGTCCAGCCGCGCGGCTTACCGTCATGCTCAAACGACAGCGAGAGTTCACGAATTCGCTTCATTCGCTTGATGGAAAGGTGGCGCAGGTACATGGCTGCGCTCAGCTATACCAAGGTCACTCGCGGCTGCACGCGTTGTTCGTCCGGGGAGGTCGCCGACTGCCGCTTCCAGGCTCCGCGGACGTTGCACCGCACAAAAAGAGAAAGGTCACGCCTCTGGGGAAGCGCGACCCCTCCTCGCTCGTGTCGTGCCGAGGCTCAGACGATCGGCTCTTCGGGGGCCTCGGGCGCGTCCGCTTGCGCCTTCTTGGCGCGGGCGGTCGCCGCCTTCTCGAGGGCGGCCATTGTTCCGAACAGCAGCGACTGGGTCGCGGCGTCGAGGCCGGCCATCTGGCCGAGCGTGCGGAAGCTGCGGGCGGTCCGTACCCACTGGTTGCGGAGGGCGAGGAGCTCGGCGGCCGAGGGGCCGGTCGGCGTCGCGAGGGCCGCTTTTTCCGTCTCGATTTCGCGGAGGCGCTCCGCCTCTTTCTGCCACATCTCGACGACGGCGAGGATGTTGGTGCGCCCCACGGCGATGTCCTTCAGCGCCTTTTTCTTTGCCGGTTCTTGGGTCAGCCGGCTCCGGAGCAGTTCCGCTTGGCCGGCCTCGGCGAGGTAGCTCTTTCGCGCATGTTCGAGCCCCTCGGGGAGCAGAAAGTCACGGAGCTCCAAGAGCGCGTCCCCCGACTCCCCCATCGCGCCGAGGAGCGCTGCCCGCGCCGTCAGGTAGTGAAAGACGGCGCGAACGCCGCTGTCGTGGCGCTCGTCGCACCGGGAAGACTCGTCGACAAGTGCCGTATATTCGGCATTCTGCGCACGGTCGGAGCTCTTCTGCCTCTCGTGGAGCGCCCGATGATGGGCGGTGACGACGGGCAGCAGCGCCGCAAGGATCGGGGTCGCTACAATGGCATCATGGGCGGGCCCTGGGTTCACCCACGGGCCACTGACAAGGACCATCTCCGCCGAACTCATTGCTTTGAGGGACATCGTATTTTCCTTTCTGTTCGACCGACTCGTCCGCCCAAACCGTGAGGAAACGGCGAGTAGGATTTGTGTGCTCGCCCGCCCAAACCGTGAGGAAACGGCGAGTAGGATTGCATGTGCGTCGCGCCCCCGCGCGACCTTGGAAATCAGAGGCGGCGAGGAGGAAACCGAAAGGCCCGCCGTCTCGCAAGGGAAAAAAGAGGGCCGCGGGCTGAGCGGCGACGCGCGCCTGCCTCCCCTTCCCTGCGCCCGAGACACGTGAGTCCCGAAAAGTGCTGCCGCCCAGGGTGTCCGAGACACTTCAACCGCACGAAACCCCTGTCGGTCAGCGGTTCGAGACACTTCAACCCCACGAACCCCCTGCCGGGCAGCGGTTCGAGACACTTCAACCGCAAGAATCCCCCGTCGGGCAGCGGTCCGAGACACTTCAACCGCACGAAACCCCTGCCGCCCAGGGGTCCGAGACACTTCAACCGCACGGAACCCCTGTCGGTCAGGGGTTTGAGACACTTCAACCGTACGGAACCCCTGTCGGTCAGCGGTTTGAGACACTTCAACCGTACGGAACCCCTGCCGGTCAGGGGTTTGAGACACTTCAACCGTACAAAACCCCTGTCGGTCACGGGTTTGAGACAGTTCAACCGTACGAAACCCCTGCCGGTCAGGGGTCGGCTACGTAAAAACACTCGGAATCCGCTCGGAGCGGTCTCCGTTCGCGGAGCGCTTCCCCCGTTATCGCTGGCGGCGCCAGGAAGTGAGCAAGTGCAGCGCGATCGCCGGCAATGAAGCGGACAGAGGCTTTCCGAGCTTTCTTCGTGGCGCGCGCGATTCACGGGCGCTCCACGCGTCGCATTCGGTATGTTCCGCGCGATGTTGCGGGCCTCGCCCGTTGCCGAAGCCGCCCCGCAAAGGAGGACCGATGACCGTCACGCTACAGCAAGGTTTCTTGGAGTCGGCCCTCCGCCACGCCCGCGACGCGCGCGCACTCCTGGCAACCTCTCACCATCAGGCGTTTCACCTCGCTGGCTTTGCACCCGAATGTGCACGGAAAGCAGTGCCGGGCCTCGCCGCGTTCGGGAAACCGCTCGGGCACGAGGTCGCGCGAGACGACGCGCTCGAAACGCTCTTTGCAGCGCTTGACGCTCTTGGCCATCGTTACGATTGGGAAGCCCTGTTGCGCTGGAAGACGACCTATCCGACGCTCGGGACGTGGAATCCGGACGTTCGCTACAAGGCGGATCGCGCAGTCACTACCAGCGACGCAAACAACATTGTTGATGAGGCGGAAAAGGCGACGCTCGTCGTACTGACCGCGCTCTGGGCCGATGGCGTCCTGCCGGAAGGGGCTTTGAAGTGACCACATTTTCCTCCGTTCTTTCCGAGTTTCATGCGCTCCTCGCTAGCGAGTTGAGCACCGCCTCGCCGTTCTCCGAGGTAACGGTAATTCGTGATCTGAAGGGCGTTCTTCGCGTCATCGTTAAGCCGAACGCAACGACGCCATCAGCGACGACGGCGACGGCAATCGCCAACCTGGAGACCGCGTTGGCGAACCTCGGCGCGTGGTTCGTGGCGCCCGTGCTTTCGACAGCAAGTCGCGACGCGGTTCACCGAGGAATCGCTTCCGCTCTCCATCAGCAAGCGACCGCCTGGACCCATGCGGCGACGATTCCGAACGTTATTCTCAAGAAACTTGAAAGGCGCCTCACAAAGGACTCGTGGACCTCCGACGAGGAAAAAGCGCCGGCGTGGCCACTGAAGAAACAAACGCCGCCGATTGTCGCTTTCTTTTCCTTCAAGGGGGGCGTCGGGCGCACGACGGCGCTCGTCGGCTGCGCGTTGCTTCTCGCCCAGGATTCAGAGAATAAAGTCGCAGTCGTCGACCTCGATCTTGAAGCCCCCGGCCTCGGCCCCTTCCTCAACGTCACGACCACCCGCGGGATTCTGGACGTCCTCGTCGACCACGCAGTGACCGGACAGGTCGACCTCAACGCCGCATCGAGCCCGCCCCAAGGGAACGCCTTCCCAACCAACGTGATGGTCTTTCCTGCATCGGGGGGGGCGATCGACGACGAGTACGTGGAGAAGCTCGGGCGCCTGGACTTCGGGCGCGCCGCCATAGGGACGGCGGATCCCCCCGTGCTTGGCGCACTGAAAGCGCTTCTCGATGCGCTAAAGCGAGACATGTATACGCATATCTTGCTCGATGCACGTGCCGGCCTTCACGACTTGGGCGGCCTTGCGCTCCATGGGCTCGCGCACATCGATGTGATCGTCGCCCGCCCCTCCGAGCAGACGTGGCCGGGTCTCCGCCACGCCCTCGGCCACCTCCGACGCGTTCGTGGGGAGACGATGGACGTCGTGCTGGCCCACGCCCAGGCGCCGCGCGACGTGAACGCCCCGGAACACAGAGACTTTTCCGAGAAGACCTACGAAATCTTCACGGACGTTGTGTACCCAGCGAGTGCGAGCGCGCCGGCCCAAGAAAATGGCGACGCGATCCATGCGGTGATACCGATCTTGAAGAGCGAAGATCTGCTGTATTTGAAGACGGCCGAGGGAATGCCGCTCACTTCTTTCGAGAAGCTAAACGCGCGAATCGTTGAACGCATCTCCCTTGCCCAGACATGAACAATCTCAACGAGCTACGCGCCGCACTCGCTCGGTTGGCCGACAACCGTTCTGCAGAATTCCAGCAGGGGACGCTACGCCGGTACCTGCCGCTGCCGGCGCACACGCGCGCACTTCAGACGGAAATAGCGGTCATCTCAGGGGCGGCAGGGTCAGGCAAGACTGCGCTCTTTCAGGCGCTCGCCAAGACGACCGACGCGGCCGCATTTTTCGCAACAACGGGCCCTTCATTCACGTGGATCGAAGGGTTCGCGAACAATGAGGCGCACCCCGCCGTTATCGAACTGGACGCCTTCGCGGCGACCGCCGACGACGCTCAACTCCAGCTTTTCTGGACCGTCCATCTCGCCAGGCGCTTGGCGGTCGGCCTCGAAATGGAGGACGCATTCCGTGAGGAGGGACTCCCCGAAACGCTGCTTGGGCCCGCTGTCCAACAAAAGGTCCCGTTTCACGCGCTCGCCGTCACGACGTATTCGGCGTTCCGCTTTCTCCAACGGGTCGACAATGCCCTGAAGGCTCGTGGGCAGTACGGCTACGTAGGCTACGACGGCCTCGACCTCCTCGGCCAATGGTCTCGGGAGGTGAATACGCGGTTCGCCGCGACGCTGCTCGCCCTTTGGGCATCCTTTGGGGCACGCTTTTATGCATTGCGGCCGAAGATCTTCCTTCGGGCAGATCTCTTCGAGCGCGCGGTCCGGCGGTCCGTAGATGCGTCGAAGCTGCGCGGGCGCCACGTCGACCTCGCCTGGTCGGTCCCGGATTTGTACCGGGTGGTCGTTCGCCATATGGCGGCGGAGGCGGAACTGCGGGGGTGGCTCGACGAAGTGGCTCCCGGCCTGGTGGTCGATGTCGACGGACGCGGCGCCATGCCTAGAGACATGCCGGAGGACGTTCAGAAGAGCTTTGCGACGGCGCTCGCCGGCCCGTTCATGGGCGCGGGAACGAACAAGGGATTCACGCACCGCTGGATCCCGAACCATCTGCAAGACGGGCTCGGGCGTCGAATGCCACGCTCCATGCTGGTGCTCCTTGGGAAGGCGGGCGACCTTGCCGCAGCGAGTCCGCCGCCGACCGAAACGCTCGTCGGGCCCAAGCAGCTTGTGAAGGCGCTTGATGAAACGTCAAAAGCCCGGGTCGCCGAACTCACGACGGAATTCCCCATCGTCCGTCGGATGGAACACCTGCGGAACTTGGTCCTTATGCTCCCTGAAGAAGAGGTCGCCGACCGCTTGAGCAAGCCCGTCGACGACGAGGACCGCGAAACCACGAATGGTCCCGAAGTCGTCGAACGTTTCGTGGGTAACCTCGGACTGTTGGTCCGTCGGCGCCGCGGTGACGAGTCGGTGATCGACGTTCCCGATTTGTTTCGCGCCGGCTACGGGATCAAGCGGCCCGGCGGTGCTGCCGGCTAGCTCCCGCTTCACCCCTTCTTAGGTCGAGGGGGCTTCACCCCTTCTTGGGCCGCCCACGCTTCTTCGGTGCCGCCGGTTCGCCCGCATCGACTGTCTCTGTGGCGAGCGTGGTGCGCGCCGGGCGCCCTCGCCCCTTGGGGGCTACATCGCCCGCGCCGGCCTTCACGCGCGCGAGCATGACGTCGGCCGGTTCGTCGTTCGGATCCTGAGGGACCAGCTCCCCCCGAAACGCCTTCGCGAGGAGGGAGCGATCGAGGTCGATCAGGTGAGCGCGAGCAACGCTGAGGCTACTTAACCCCCAGCGAGTCTCTTGTGCCTTCAACAATGCTTCGATCGCCGACTGCTCCCCTGCGGGCGGGACTGGGAAGACAAGCGCCCTTACGTGTTCGACGTTCAAGCGCTGAACTGCGTTGCCAAAGCGCATCCGGTCGAACTGGTTCGTGAGAAGCGGCGATTGCAGGAGTCGCGCCACGAGGTAAGGAGCGACGTATTCCGTGCGAATTCGAGCAGACGATTGCGTGATATTCGCACCGCTGAGTTCCGGCCCGACGATCAGCACCTTTCCAATTGTACCAACAATTGACAATACGACGTCGCCCGCCTTCAACTCGGAACGGACGTAGTCATCCGCGATTTCCCGCGAAGTCCTATTGAGTGCGGCAAGGCTGACTTCACCAGAGCGTGAGATATCTGCTGGACGGATGTAAGGAATGCCTCCCTCGACGTGTTCGCCCGGTTGAATAATTCCGTAGACTGCCGCTTCGTGAACGTTCGAAAGTTCCTCAACACTCGCCCAGCACCACCCCTCGGGCAATTCGGGCAAATCGGTCGTGTCTACCGGCTCGGGTTCTTTGTACTTGGCCTTCCACTTGTCGTCGGTCGGCTTCTTCCCCTTGGCCGTCATCTTCGCGAGTTCGGCCTCTTCCCACTTCTTGCGGCGCTCCACGCGGATGCGCGCGAGGAGGGCGGAGGCCGGTTCTACGTTGGGGTTCTTTTCGCGCCACTCTTTGGTGAGATCGCCGCGAAAGGCGGCCGCGAGGATCGATTGCCGCAGCTTCTCGAGGAGCGCGGGGACTTCGTCGAGGGCCGCCTTCGCGCGCCGGCTCCGCGCCTGAAGGGATTCAAGCTTCTCAACAATGCGCTTCTGCTCGTTGAGCGGGGGAAGCCAGATTGGAAGCAACTTGAGATCTGAACCAGAGATTCCAGTTTGTCCTGCGGATGACTTCACGCGATCTTCAATGAATTCACGCGAGCGATTGGAGTGTGAGTACTTTTCTACATATCGCGAGTCAGCGACCGGTGACACGCGGACGCGAATTAACTTGTCGGGAAATAGGGCAGGGATTGCTGCATTTACTCTCGCGCAGACACCTACGTAGTGAACGTTTCCATTGTATCGAGTGTAGAGAAGATCCGATTCTCGGAGAGAATAGTCCGACCAGCGCGGATCTTGCCCCTCCAAGTAGCGCACATCGGATGGATTGAGGAGCATCGGTCGGACCGCACTGATTCGAAGGATTGGCTGTCCAGAATCTGCATTAGGATTGGTCGAAATCCCGTTTCGAACCCCCAGCGCAATGGCATCGAGCGTCGTCACCGTCCACCCCTTGGGAAGTTCACTCATTGCTCGGTTGCCTTCGGGAACCAGGTTTGTAGCGCCTGGGAAATTCGGTGGAGGGGGGAGTCGGGCTCGCTCTTGAGTTTGCCGAGGGGGAGGCGCTCGCCGAGCTGCTCGTGGAGGCGCGGATCGAGGCGCTTGATCCCGTGGCGCTTGCGCGCGGCGTCGAGCGACTCCTTCGGCAGAGCCCCGTCGAAGGGGACGCTGTCTGCCGGTTTGCCGAGTTCCGAAAGGACGCTGTGAACCCGGTCCCAGGCGGCGCCGTAGACCGCCTCGAGCTCGGGGACGAAGGCGATCGCTTCGACGTTCGCCTCGGCGATCCCCGCCCCTACCAACATGCGACAGACGTCGGCCTCGACGTCGCGCGGCGCCTGCCGTTCGCGACCGCTGCCCTGGTGGTCCCAAAGGACCAGGTAGCGACTCGTCGCGTGCAACGCTGCAGATTCACGCAGAAACTCGACGGGTTGCTGGGCGACGCGGGCATCTCGGCCGGTATGCCGCAGGTAACGGGCATCGAAGGGGGACAGGCAACGGCCGACTCCGCGCTTGATCATCGCCTGAACGGCGCGCCGCGCATCTTCGTCGGCGAAAACGACGACCAACTCGCTCACGAGACGACCCCGGCGGCGAAGAGCGTCTCCAGGCGGACGGCGTCGTCCCAGCCCTTGGCCTTTGCGAGGTCGGAGCCGCGCACGATGCTCGCGGAGCCGTCCGGATTCCGCGAGAAGCAGAGCGCGTCGTCGAGGGTCGCCTGGGCGAGGAAGATCGGCGAGTGCGTAGCCACGAAGACCTGGGTGTGCTCCATGCCGGCGAGAGCGTCGAACACGTACTGCATCGCGAGCGGGTGGAGGCCGTTCTCCGGCTCCTCGACGAGGACGATGCCGGCGTCGTCGGGCTTCTCCGCGTAGGCGAGGAGGGAGAGCGCGAGGAGGCGGAGCGTCCCGTCGGAAAGGAAGTTTGAAGGGACCCAGTCCGCGCGCCCTTGGAACTTCGCACGAAGCACGGAAGCGCGGTCCTCGGGGCGGTCCCAAATATCGATCTCTTCGAGCCCCTCGACGGCGCCAGCAACGTGATCGACCCACTGACGAAACGCCGGAAGATCCCGCTCCCGAAGCGCCCGCGCCGCACTCGCTAGACTGGAACCATCGCTACTGAGGACCTTCGGACTCCATGCCGGCGACGGCGCGCGGAGCTTCGAGCTTTCGAGGGACACCAGACGTATCCCGTCCGTGAAGAAGCGGAGCGCAGCGTTGGCCCCCGCGAAGAGGACCGGGTCCTGGGGAACATGCCCAAGGGACGTGAATTTTCGCCCGATTCGAAACTGGAAGACCTGTCCGTTGCCATCGAACCAGTCAAGCCCGTCATCCGTCTTCCGAACGAGGACCTTGCCGTCAGATTCCGGCATGGCCGCGAAAGTGTCGGAGCTTGGCTGCGGCGAAAAACCATGACGAATCGAGAGTTTCTCCCGAACAACGAGGGGACCGAATTCCGTCTCTCCGATCGCCACTTCGTACCGGTACCGGCCAGTCTGGAGTCGTAGATCGAGGGCGAACTCGAGGGGCGCGTCCCCCGCAAAGCACAAGTCTTTGAACTCCCCCCGGCTCCCGCCGAGCGCGAATCGGATCGCATCCTCGACGCCAAAGCGCACAAGGTTACTCACGAATTCGATGGCAGCCAGCAACGTCGTCTTCCCGGTGGCGTTCTTCCCGACGAGGATCGCGAAGTTCGAGAGGTCGACGCGATTGCTCCGGAGCATCCGGAAATTCTTGACCCAAATCCGCTCAATCATGCGCCGAGCTCCTCTTGGAGCGCCCGGATCTCGTCGAGGGCGAGCGCGAGGTTCGTCGCGATCTGATCAGCGATCTCCGCCGGCTCCGGGAGGTCGGCGTGGTCGGTGACGCTGTCGTCCTTGAGCCAGGAGATATCCAAGTTGTCGCCGCGCTTCGCAATCTCCTCGCGGCTGAAGAGGCGGAACCGCCCCTGCTCCCCTTCGTCGGTGCGCCGGCTCAATCCGTGAGGATCTTCCCCGAAGGCCTTCTCAAAGGGCTCAAAGTGGGCGCGGGTGAGCGGCGTCCGCTTGCCGAACGACGGCATGTTCGTCCGCAAATCGTAGAACCAGACCCCCTTCGTCCCCCCCTTTTCCGCCTTGCGATTCGGCTCGGCCGTCCCCCTCGCTTCGCTCGGACGGACCGAGCCCTCGCGGGTGAAGAAGAGCACGTTCGTCTTCACCCCTTGGGCGTAGAAGATGCCGGTCGGCAGGCGGAGGATGGTGTGCAGGTTGCACTTATCCATGAGGTCGGCGCGGACCTTCTGGCCGACCCCTTCCTCGAAGAGGACGTTGTCCGGGAGGACGACCGCCGCGCGCCCTCCGACCTTCAACCCCCGGTAAATATGCTGGAGGAAGGCGAGCTGCTTGTTGCTCGTTACGAAGGTGAGATCGTCACGGCTCGGCCCCCCGCCCCCTTTCTTCGTTCCGAAGGGGGGATTGGCGAGGATGATGTCGGCCTTCGGGAGCTGGGCGCCGCTCGGGCCGAGGGCATCGGCGAGGAGGATGTCCCCTTCGATGCCGTGGAGCATCGCGTTCATCAGCGCGAGGCGCTGGACGTCGGGGACAAGCTCGACGCCGTAGAAGGCCTGTCGCTTTTGAAAAAGCTGGAGCTGTTCCGAGAGATTAAAGAGGTCGTCGGTCGACTGTTTGACGAAGCGATCGGCGACGATCAAGAAGCCGGCGGTCCCGACGGCCGGGTCCTGGACCGACTCGCCCGCCTTCGGCTGCACGCACGCGACGATGCTCTCGATGAGCGGGCGCGGCGTAAAGTACTGGCCGGCGCCGCTCTTCGTCTCCTCGGCGTTCTTCTCGAGGAGCCCTTCGTAGAGGTCGCCGAGCCCCTCCGACTTCGCCGAAAACCAATCGAGGCCATCGATCGCCTCCACGAGCGTCCGCAGGTTCTTCGGCTGGCGCATGCTCGTCCCCGCGTTCGCGAAGATCGCCTGCACACGCCCCGAACCGCGGCTCGAGAGTTCGACGAGGAGGCGCCGGTAGAAGTCGAGGAGCTCGACGCCATCGCGGGTCTCGAGCGCATCCCATCGATACTCCTCAGGGATCTCGCCGTCGCGCCCCGTCTCCTTCGCCATCTTCAAGAAGAGCAGGTAGGTCAGTTCGGTCACGTACTGGTGGTAGGTGATCCCGTCGTCGCGGAGGACGTGGCACAAATTCCAGAGCTTTTGGACGATGTCCTGCGTCGTCCGCTTCCCCTCCCCGCTGCGAGGCGCGACCTTCGACGCCACCGCCCCACTCGCTGTCGCACGGACGGCGCCCTCTTCGGGAAAGGGGAGCTGGGGACCGGTTTTGGAGCGCGAGGATGCCATACCGCGCGGAACCTACCGCAAAACCTCCAAGCGCTGTGCGTCGCGTTCGGTGAGCCGCTGTTGACAGAGGGGCTCGTAAAGCTACCTGTGAGGGATGCAACCGTTCCCGAAGCTGCCAGCCGCGATCGCGACCCTCGTTCGAAGTGGCATTTACACGATCTTTGAGGTGAGCGATGGCACCTTCGTGCTCTTTACGAAGGCCGGGCTGGTTCACTCGCTCTCGAATGAAGGGGCAGTTTCGACGCCGTTAGCTGGGAAATCAATTACCGACTTTTCGCTCAAGAAGCGAATCCGCCTCGACGGCGACGCGCCGTACCAAATGAACGCTCGGCGAGGCATCCGTGGCCGTTGAGCACCTATTTGAAGCGCACAACACGTGCTGGATATTTGTCGCACTGTCGAACGAGCCTCGCCATCTCGACGACATCACGTATTGCGTAAAAATCCTGTTGGGTCGTAGCGTATCGCCTGCCTCGATTTTCATTTTCTCTGATTTTCCGCAGGATGCAGAGTCGGAGACAGTGGACGGCGACGTTCGTCCGAAGGTCCGTCATCCGTCGAGCCTCAAAGAGACGTTGGATTTAACGAGCTTTGAATACGCCTTTGTTGTTTGCGGCGGTCACGGAACGATACGCGGTCTTCAAGGCGATGAAGAGGCAGAAACGTTCATTTCTCCCCATGCACTTCGCAAGGCGGTCGCAAGTATACGCGGCTTGAAGGTCGCTGCGCTGTGCTTCTGCCAATGCTATGCAGGCGTTTTCAACCACTTGGATTCCCACGAAGCAGCGCGCGCGGAGGGGGCGCCGATGCTCGTGTCTTTCGGCGCAACGATTTTCTATCCGTCGCTAAGCGCTCGTGCGGGAGGTCTTGGCTGGTCCGCGAATCTCTTTCAGGAAAATTTCTTCAAATGGATCGCGAATCCCGTCGACATCGATGGTGACGGTATCGCAAACCTGATCGATGGCTACAAATACGCGGGCGCTGACACGATCAAGGAACTCCAATGGGTATGGGCAGACGTGTTTGCGGAGTTGCCGAGCCATGTGGCCGCATTGGAAGCCGCGAAAATCAGCGGCGGTGACGAGGCAGAGTTGACGGCGCTTCAGGCAACCATCGATGAAGCGCATTCCGTGCTCTACAATATTCAAGAGCCATGGCTCTCGAATCCACCGCTCGCGGCAGCCATCGCTATTTCCTTGTAGAGCCGATCGACTGCGAACCGGTCGATGATTGGGTAAACGTGCGGAAGGCACAATCGCGCCAGAATGTTGGGGCAGCTTGACGTGCCAGGCCGCCCGCGAACCGGACAAGAAGGCCAGGGCCGAGGCGAAACTAACCGTCGCCGCCGTAGTGCTTCGTCAAGCGGCCGTCGGGCGTGTAGATGCCGACGCTCACAGCGATCTTGCGACGGGCATCGGGCGACATCTTGAACATCGCCGCGAGCGCGCGTCGTCGGTGACGGGTTTCTTCGTCAAGGCCGGGCGCTTCGGGGTCGAGGGGCGGCTTCATGGAAAGATCCATACCCCGGGATCGTCGTGGTGAAAGAAGCGGAGCGTGGCGTTCGGAAGCTTCTTACGGACGCGTGAAGATACGTCGTGAGCGAACGATTGCTGTTCGCTGTCAGGTTGGCCGCTAAAGACGGAGACCGCCAGCGTGCTCGGAGGGTTGGTGGCCATCGCGTCGAGGACGTGCGTGTCATTCTCGGCAAATGAGAATCCGTACGCAACGACGTTGGAACCAAGCTTGGTCAGGACCTGGTTGTACACGGTGTTCAAATAAAGACTCTGGCGAATCGTCGCGAGTTTTTCCGTAGCGGTCCCTTCACTTACGAAGAGAGGGTCACGGCCATTCGCCCAAGCCCCGTCGATGACCTTGCGAAGGTTTTCGGAGGAAGTCTTTGCTAATTTTTGTTCGGGTGTTCTCACTATCGCGAGACTCCCGTGCGGATAGAAATAGAGCTTCTGCTCAGCATCGTTGTAAGATGACGGCCATGAAGGGGATCGCGGATCGAAGTTTCCGTGACTGAATCCGTCCTTAAATATCTTCGAACTGTCTATCAGTACCCAATACAGCGTGAGATCATAGTTGAATGTTATAATCTTTCGAAACTTCTTCACGAATGCACGGATGTTATCTTTACTGGTGTTCCATTCGGAGCTTTTCTTTATCAGTTCAATAGGTTCGATGTGCTTCTTGTTTACCGCTTCAATCAACGCGTTACGAACGGCAGCCGAGGCCGTATCGATGGAACTTTCAGAGATACCGAAGTGCAGAGCGAGCTTCTTAATGTCCGACAAGACACGAAGAACATGTTCGAAGTTGGTTGTGTCGAGACCTTGAAAGATCGGCGTAATTGCGTTCCTGTGGCTCCCTTTTGTGGAAGCATACTCGTATAGAGATTTATACGAGAAGGCGCTATCCAGGGCCATACTTGCGCCGTTTCCTAGAATCAGCGAGTTCCACGGATTGTTACCCAATGACTTTTCGATATCCCCAAGAGTCTCGATACTAATATCGTTCATAGTTACCCCTATTCATTCCCGAACTGTCTGCGAACTCACCCCACATCACTCCAAACACTGTCGGTGAGTTCTCCGAGGATGTCTCCGAGCTTCCCTTCGAAGATCTTGTCGATCTTCGGGAACCCTCCGCTCTCGCGGAACTGGCCTCGGTTCAGCGCTTCTCGATCGACGATCGTCTCGATCTTCATCTGCTTCGCGATGCGATCGAGCCATTGAAGCTGGGGACCGGTCAGCTTGTTCGCCTTCTTGAAGCGCGCCACCGCGCGGTCGACGCGCTCCGCGTAGGGGACGAGCGGCGAACCGAGGGCGAGTTGGCGGATGTAGCCGATGACCGTCGCGGCGATGTCCTCGTTCTTGAGGTCTTTCCAGGCCGCACGGAGGGTCGCTTCGTTGTAGCCGGCGTCGTCGAGGGCGAGCTTCAACGCCTTTAGGTCGTCACGCGTGAGGTCCCTGGGGCGCGTCGTCACGGCGATGAGCGCCGGGAGCCGGTTGAGGTTTCCGGTGACGTAGGCGCGGAAGCTGTCGAGGTAGTCGTCGGGGCGCTTGTGGGCGCCGTAATCGTGGGCGATCTCGTGGATTTCGTCGGCGTGCGTCGCGATCAGCGTCTTGCGCGTCCCCGCCGTGTACCGGTCGAGGAGCGAGGGGAGCTGCGGGTGCGCCGTCAGGAATTCGGCCGCTTTGTCGACAGTCCCCGCGCGGAGCTGAGCGATGAGGCCGGGAAAGTCGGTCCCCGCGGCGGCGGTGAGGGACGCGACGTCCTTCAAGGTGCGCTTCTTCCCTTGGAGCTTCGCGAGGAACTCCTCCAAGGAAATTTCCCGGTCGCTGGCGACGGCGTCGCTGCCGATCTCCGCCGCGAGCTGAGCGAAGGTGACGCTCGGGTTCACGACGACCGGCTTCATGTCGGTGACGTCTTGCAGCGCTGCGTACAAGTCGACGGCGTCGAAGATACGAAAGCGCTCTTTGCCGATTTCCGCACAGAGCCGTGTCGCTCGCCCGAGCATTTGTTCGTAGAGGATTCGGCTTCGAACACGCCGGAGGAAGACAAGGTTTACGAGGCGCGGGACGTCGATCCCCGTCGTCATCAAATCGACGGTCACCGCCACGCTCGGGTACTTCTCGTTCTTGAAATAGCGGATCTTCTGGCTCGGCTTGTCGGCACTGCCGGTGATTTTCTGGACGGCATCGTGGTCGACCTCGCCGTAGACCTCGGCAAAAATCTCAGTGAGCAGGCGCACGACGAGGTCGGCGTGCTCGTCGGTCGCGCAGAAGATGAGCGTCTTCTCGTCGCCGGCGGGGTCGATCTCGCGGGCGACCGCCCCGAGGACGGCGCGATTGAAGTTCTCCGTGATCACCTTCCGGTTGAACGACTCCACTTCGAAGGATTGCTCGTCGGCGAGGAGCTCTTTCTGAATGGTGTTCTTCGTTCGGTCGAGGACGAGCGCCTCGGTGTTCGCTTCGAAGTGGATGCCGTCATGAGCGAGCTTCGTCACGATGCGGATCGGCGGTTCGTGGTCGATCAGGTAGCCGTCGATGACCGCCTCCCGGTACCCGTAGGTGAACACCGGGGCGCCGAAGATCTCCTGCGTGTGGAGCGCGGGCGTCGCCGTGAGCCCGATCTTGACCGCGTCGAAATGGTCGAGGACGCGCCGGTACTTCGAGATGTAGTCGGCCTCGTCGCGGAAGAGCAGCTCCCGCTCGGAGAGGTCGCGATGGAGGACGTAGCCGCGGTGGCACTCGTCGACGACGATGCAGTCGTACTGATCAACCGCCGTCGGGCGGCGACCCGACGCAAGATCGGATGGCGCGTCGTCCCCGCCGAGGATCCGGAGGACCATCGCCTGGATCGTCGCGATGTGGAAGCGGGTCTCCGGCTCGGGGGACGCATCGACGAGGGTACGGACGTCAAAAATATCGGGGAGAGTCTGGAGGTTATCGAGGCGCGTCACGGAGAGCGCGTCGCGGACCTGCTCCCCCAAAGAGGTACGGTCGACGAGGAAGAGCACCCGGCGAAACCGCTTCGTCTTGATGAGCCGGTAGCAGAGGCCGATGCAGGTCCGCGTCTTGCCGGTACCGGTCGCCATGGCGAGCAAGAGCGCCCGCTGCCCCGCTTCGAGGGCCGCTTCGACGGCGCGGATCGCCGCGCGCTGGTAGTCGCGATCGATGTACGGCATCGGCTCCACACGGAGCTGCGCGTCGGCGCGATCGACGTCCTGGGCGAGCAGCCCCTTGAGCCCCTCCGGCGAGTACCAGCCGTCGAGCGCGCGCGGAGCGTTCTGGCGGCGGCGCGCATCGAGGAACCAAATGCCGCTCTTTTCGACGAGTTGGCGGAGGAACGGCCGGCCGTTGGTCGCGAACAAAAACGGAACTCGATAGCCCTCACGTTTCGCCTCGGCCGTCCCCTCGGCGTGACGTTCCGCGCCATCGAAGGTGAAGGCGAGCGAGTACCGCTTCGCCTGCTCCAGGACGGCGGGCACATCGCGCGCTTCACGCTTCGCTTCCACGAGCGCCACGCAGGTCGTCCCGAGGAAGAGCGCGTAGTCGACGGGGCCCTTTTCGGTCGGCCACTCGGCGATCGCTCGGTTCTTCCCGCGCTCCGGTCGCGCGCCGCGGCTGTGGCGCAGCATCGCCGTGTCGACCTCCCACCCGGCCTCTTCGAGCTGGCGATCGATGATCTTTCGCGTCGCCGCCTCGTCCAAATGAATCGCCTCGCTCGCCTGCCCGGCGGCGGCGATCGTCTGCGCAACTTGCCGGGGCGGCGCCGCCTCCGCAGCCGCCTGGAGGGCCGCGAGTTCGGCGAGCAGCTTCTGGTTCTGGGCAGCCAGCGCCGCCGTCTCCCCGCTGGCGAGTTCTTCCCAGATCTTCGCGTCTTGGCGCGCCTTCTCGGCCCGCTCCTCGGCCGTCAGCTTCGCGCTCGCCGCCGCTTCGGCGGCACGGGTCGCGGCGAGGATCGCTGCCTGCGCGTCGTCGAGCTCCTTTTGGCGGGCGGCAACGTCGGCGCGGAGGCGATCCATTTCCTCCTGGAGCGGGCCTTCTGCCTTGGCGGGCGGCGCCGGGGGGACGAAGGGCCCCGGATCGAATTTCCGGTCGTTGCCGAAGCTCCGCTGAAACCAAATCGCGAGCTCGCGCGCCATCCGGAGCTGGTGGAGCGCCTCAGGATGGTCGCCGATCCCTTCATGGACGGCCCGGTTGCCGACGCGCCGAAGGTCGTGGAAGAGCGTCCGCTGCGTCGCGGCGATCGCCCCTCGCTCATGGAGGCGATCGATGAGCGCCTGCTGGCTCTCGCCAGCCACGAAGAGGCCCACCTTCGCCGCCGCGCGCTGGGCGAGGACCTCGCCAAACTGGCGCAGCTTGAAGAGCGTCACCGGCGGATCGGCAGCGAAATGCTCCTCGGCCTGGCTTCCAAGCGCGGCGAGCCGCGCGTCATGATGCGCCAAATAGCCGAAGTTTGTCGGGACCGTCGAAGCCGATTGAACAACCACAGGCAGGCTCCAGCGCGGGCCACTCCTCGGCGACCGTCAGCGAAATTGCTGGCAGCGGCGTCGTAGGTAAGCCCAGTTGTTCTCCGATCCGGCGCTTCGCCGGGCGAAGACAAAGGTGTGGTCTCGTCCCGGCAACGCCGGATCCGAGAACTTCAGCGGGGCGCGGATGAGCCCCAACCGCTGAATCTACCTGTCCTTCTGCCGACCGGAAACGGGAACTGTCGCCAAGGCGCGCCAACCGTCGATTGCGTCACCGTCGAAGCTGCGACCAACGCTTTAGGAAAGCGCTGCTCGATCCGCGGAGCGACGCAACGAACGCCGCGCCGTCGTCGCCGGAACAATGGCAGGGGCCCCGGCCGCTCCACCATCGAAACGTGCTCCCGCCCAGGGGGTCCGAGACACTTCAACCGCACAAGACCCCTGCCGCCCAGGGGTCCGAGACACTTCAACCGCACGGAACCCCTGTCGCTCAGCGGTCCGAGACACTTCAACCGCACGGAACCCCTGTCGCTCAGCGGTCCGAGACACTTCAACCGCACGGAACCCCTGCCGGTCAGCGGTCCGAGACACTTCAACCGCACGGAACCCCTGTCGGGCAGCGGTTTGAGACACTTCAACCGCACGGAACCCCTGCCGGGCAGGGGTTTGAGACAGTTCAACCGCACGGAACCCCTGTCGGTCAGGGGTTTGAGACAGTTCAACCGCAGGAAACCCCTGCCGGTCAGGGGTCGGCTACGTAAAAACACTCGGAATCCGCATCAGAGGCCCCGCGACTTGCTCCCGTCCCGGTTCACCGGTCGCGAAGGTCCACGCAGGCCCCTGTCGGTCGACGGACGGGCCCCTCTCCAAGTGGGCCCCTGTCACATTGGGCCCGCCGTCTCTCGCGACGCCGCTGCCAGCAAATTCGCTGGCGTTCGCGAACGGACGGGCCCGTCCGTTCGCGACTAGCCGCCGGATGCAGCGAGCGCTTCCGCCGCCGGGGGGATCGACGGCTCTGCAGCCCCTTTCCGCGCCTCGCGGCGCTTCATCAGGAAGTAGACGACCGGCACGGTCATTCGGGAAAGCAAGAGCGACGCGATCTCCCCCGCCATCAACGAGATCGCCAGCCCTTGGAAGATCGGATCGAAGAGGATGACGATTGCCCCGACGACGACGGCCGCCGCGGTAAGGACCATGGGACGAAAACGGACGGCCCCCGCGTCGACGACCGCCTCCTCAAGGGGGGCGCCTTCGGAAAGGCGTTGCTCGATGAAGTCGACGAGGATGATGGAGTTGCGGACGACGATGCCGGCCCCCGCGATAAACCCGATCATCGATGTCGCGGTAAAGAAGGCGCCTAGCGCACCATGCGCCGGGAGGATCCCAATCAGAGAAAATGGGATCGCACTCATGATCACGAGCGGAGTCTTAAAGGATTGAAACCAAGCCACGTTGAGGACGTAGATAAGAATCAATACCGCGGCAAAGGCGCCGCCTAGATCGCGGAAGACCTCGTACGTGATGTGCCACTCGCCGTCCCATTTCATCTCGTAGCGATCGGTTCGGAATGGTTGGCTCGCGGTATGCTGTTCGAGGGCATACCCCTCCGGAAGCTTCATCCGTTCGAGTTCCGGAGCGAGCTTCAAGATCGCGTATACGGGGCTCTCGATCGCTCCGGCGACGTCCGCCGTGACGTAAACCACAGGCATCAAGTTCTTGTGGAAGATGCTCTTCTCCGCCGGAACGAGCTCGACATGGACGAGTTCCCCGACGCTCACCAAGTTTCCGTCCCGCCCCATCACGCGAATGCTCTGCAAACGCTCGAGATCGGAACGTGCGGCGCGGTCGAGGCGGAGGACAATCGGTACATCTTCCTTTTCTCGACGGTCGTGGAGGAGGCCCGCGCCGTGCCCGGCGCTGGCAAGTTGAATCGCCTGGACAACCTCCGTCTCGCTCACACCATTGAGCGCCGCCTTCTCTTCGTCGACGACGAAGCGATACTTCGGGCGGTCGTCCTCTACGTACCAGTCGACGTCGACGACGCCGTCAGTAGCCTCCATACGATCACGAACCTGCTGGGCAATTTCGACCGTCCGCTCGTAGTTCGGCCCGTAAATCTCGGCGACCATCGTCTCAAGAACGGGGGGCCCCGGCGGGACCTCCGCCACCTTTACGCGCGCGCCATAGCGAAGCGCGATCGGGGCGATGAGGTCGCGGACGCGCTTGGCGATGGCGTGACTCTGCGCCTTTCGATCCCCTTTTTCGACGAGGTTTACCTGGATATCGGAGACGTTTGCCCCCTGGCGCAGGAAGTAGTGCCGCACGAGACCGTTGAAATTGTAAGGCCCGGCGGCCCCGACGTAGGTCTGGTAGGTCGTGACCTCGGGCTGCCTGCGAATGACGTCCGCCATCGCTTGTGTGACGCGATCGGTCTCTTCGAGAGGCGTCCCTTCCGGCATGTCAATGACGACCTGAAACTCGCTTTTGTTGTCGAAGGGGAGCATTTTGACGCGGACCCACTTGACGGCCACGAGCCCCATCGAACCGACCAGGAGCACCACAACTCCGGCGAGAAACGCGGTGCGTATGCGCGCAACACGGAGCAGTTTCCCCATTACCTTCCGGTAGAAGAGGGTCATCTTCCCCTCCGCTTCATCGCCGTGATCGGCATCCTTGAGCAACCGGATCGTCGCCCATGGCGTCACGACGAACGCGACGATGAGCGAGAAGATCATGGCCGCAGACGCCCCGACGGGAATGGGCCGCATGTATGGCCCCATCAATCCCCCGACGAGGGCCATCGGAAGGATGGCAGCGATGACGGTCATCGTCGCCAAGATGGTGGGATTTCCGACTTCATCAACCGCCCTCACCGCGACCTCGGCGAGGTCTCGACCGCGGTTTTCCGGAAGGCGTGCATGCCTCGCGATGTTCTCCACGATGACGATGGCGTCGTCGACGAGGATGCCGATCGAGAAGATCAGCGCGAAAAGGGTGATACGGTTGAGCGTGTAGCCGTAGAGAAAGAAGACGGTGAGCGTCAGCGCGAGCGTCGCGGGAATCGCGAGCATCACAATGCCGCTCTCACGCTTTCCGAGGGCCCACCAGATCAGGATGCCAACGCTAACGACGGCGATCCCCATATGCATCAGGAGTTCGTTGCTCTTCTCCGCGGCGGATTCGCCGTAGTCTCGAGTGATCGATGCCTCCACGTCCGCCGGAAGGAGCGTGCCTCGGAGCGAATCGATCTTCTTGCGCACGTCCGCGACGATGGCGACGGCGTTCTGCCCCTTGTGCTTCGCCACGGAGATCGTCACCGCTGGGACGGAAGCAGACCCGAGCGCCCGGGCAGCCCCTTCGGCCTCGGGCCCTGCGCCAAAACGAACATAGGTGGAGGGCTCCTCAGGGCCGTCCAGGACGTTCGCGACGTCGCGCAGGAAGACGGGGCGACCGCTCGCGGCGCCGACGAGAACGTTCCCCACCTCGGTCGACGACGTCAGCACCGCCCCCGTTTCAAGGAGAAGTTCCCGATTTCCCGCAGATACCGTCCCCGCGGGTAGGCGGACGTTTGCCGCCTGGAGCGCCATCGCCACGCCGGACGGGGCGAGGTGATGGGCCGAGAGGCGCTCGGGGTCGAGCACAACCCGCACCTGGCGGCGCTCGCCGCCGGTGACGGAAACCTCGCTCACGCCGCTTACCTGCTTGACCTGCTCGGTCAGCTCGGCCGCGAGGCGCCGCAGTTCAAAGCCCGAGTACCGTTCGCTCCAAAGCGTCACGGCGAGCACCGGAACGTCATCGATCGACCGCGGCTTGATGAGCGGCGGCGAGGCACCTGGCGGAACGATGTCTGCGTGGGCAGCGAGCTTCTCCGTCAGGCGGACCATGCTGCGTTCTTCGTCTTCGCCAACGTGGAACCGCACGACCACCATCGCCTGCCCGGGGCTCGACGTCGAATAGAGGTATTCGACACCGGGGATCTCCCATAGGAGGCGCTCCAGCGGCTTCGCAATCCGCTCCTCGATCTCTTTGGGTGAGGCCCCAGGCATTGAGACGAACACGTCGCTCATCGGGACGATGATCTGCGGCTCTTCTTCACGGGGCAGCAGCCACACGGCGAACGCCCCGAGGAGGGCGGACGCCACCAGGAGCAGCGGCGTGAGCTTCGAGTGGATGAACGCCTTGGCGAGCTTCCCCGCGAGCCCTAACTCCTTTTGCGGGCTCATTGCGGCACCTCCACGGACGCTCCGTCGCGGAGGCCCGACGGGATGTCGACGACGACGCGCTCATTTGGTGAGAGTCCCGACAGAATTTCCGTCGACGGGCCAAATGCCTCGCCGTGGGTGATCATCCGCAAGCGGACGTGGGTCGCATCGACCACGTAGACACGATCCAAGGCTCCGAAGGACTGGACGGCGCTCGTCGGCACCACGAGCCGCCCGACGGAGCCGACGCGAAATCCAACGCGCGCAAAGGTGCCTGGGCGAAAAGCCCCTGCTTGTGGAGGGAGGTCAATCTTCACGAGGAGCGCGCGCGACGCGACGTCCACGTTCGGCCCGATCTCCGAGATCTTTCCGACGATCGGTTTCGAGGCCTTCGTCCGTAGTCCCGACGAGGCGAGGTCGATGGAAGGCTTCTCGATCTCGATCTGCGCTTCGTCACCGACTTTCATCGCGTCGGCGTGCGACTCCTCCACGACCGCTTCGACGCGGAGCACCCCTTCGTCGCCGATGACGAGCAACGGCATCCCGGGCGTTGCCAGGGCCCCAGGATCGACGCGGCGTTCGAGAATGCGCCCCGCGAAAGGGGCGACAATCCCCGCGTATCCGAGCGTGGCGCTTGCTTCTCCAAGGGCGGCGCGCGCACCGTCGATGCTCGACCCAAGCGAGCGAAGCCGTGCCTCCGCCATGCGCTCCTGCGCTTCTGCGGCGTGCCAACGAGCCTCGGCGTCATCGAATTGCTGCTGAGGAATCGCGCCGTCTTTGAGCAATTGCGTCGCGCGGTCGTAGGACAACTTGGCGATCTTTGCGGCGGCGCGCGCCGAAGAGACCCCCCCTTCCGCTTCGATTTTTCCTTCGTTCGACTGATCGAGGGCCGCACGTGCGCGGGAGACCTGCGCACGCACATCGTTCGCTTCTAGGTCGACCAGCGCCTGGCCGGCGGTCACTTGATCCCCGGCGTGAACGCGGACCGAGCGGACGTAGCCGACGGTCTTGCTCGTCAGAACGGTTGTGTTCGAGCCGCGTACGGTACCGCTGGCGCGATAGAGGACCGGGAGCGACTCCTCGTGGGCCACAGCAGTCGCGACCTTCGTCGCAGGGCCATCGCTCACCGGTAGCGGCGCGTGGTGCGAGCAAGCAGCGAGGGCCACAAGGGGCAGCACTCGCGCGAGCGCGGTGGAGGGGAGGCGCTTGCGGCCTGGGAAGGCGTCCCGGGACGTGGCCGGGGGACGCCTGCGGACGGGGGCGAGTCGGTTCATGGGGCGTCAGAGCCGAGCGGGGAGCGAAAGGGTTCGCCGCGGAGGAGCTTTTCGTTTTGTCGCTCGCGCCGCGAACCCTTTGGACTCGGCGCGGCTCTAAGTCTCCGTGCGCGACGGAGGACGTCGCCACGCCGGAGAAGGTCTTCATGTCTCACAGCGGAGTTCTCAATTCCCACGCCCGCGGCCCCGCGTCGGCCCACGTCATTGTGTGTCCTGTGGAAACCTGGCACCGCGCCCGGAGACTCCTGGCCGGTGCCGTTGGCCTCCTCGCGTTCGGGTCACCCGGCGTGGCATCGTCCCAGGAGGCAACGACAAGGACGGCAGCCGCGCCGAGCGGAGACTCGGCGAAACCGATCGCGCCGACGGTAGGCACTTTCCGCGAAGCTCTCGACGCGCTCTTCAACCATCCGGCGGGGCTCACCTCGGACGCAGCCGCAGCACGTTCGCGGATGCGGAGTTCGGAAGTCGCCGCGAAGCGCGCGGACGAGGCGGCCGCGCAAGCAGGCACGCGCGATGCCGCCCTTCGCTTCCTGCCGACGCTGGGCGCGCGCGGTTCCTACGCAAGGCTCTCCGACGTCGGCTCGCAAGCTCTTGGAGCGTTCGCCGCTGCCCCCGCATCGCCGCTCGGGCCGCTCACCCCCGGTGCGCCCCTGGTGAACCAGCCGCTAGCCTTCACCGTTCCGCGGGACATGTATTCGATTCAGGCAGACGTCTCGCTCCCGGTGTCCGACCTAGCTCTCCGGTTGGCGAGCAAATACGCTGGGGCGAAACATTCGGCGCGGGCCGCGGAACTCACCACCCGCGCGACGGAACGGGCCGTCGCGGCGCAGGCACGGTTGACCTACTACGCGTGGATCGGCGCCGAAACGCGGAGGGTCGTCGCCGAGAGTTCGCTCGCACTCGCCCGTCAGCAGGCGGCCGATGTGGAAGCGCGGGCGCGCGCGGGCGAGCTTTCTGAGGCCGATGTGCTTCAGACGCGTTCGCGCGTTTCGGAGGTCGAACTGGCCGTCGAGCGTGCGCGGAACGCAGCGAACTCGAAAGCGGACGAACTCCGAACGACGCTTCATGGCCCGCCCGGCGAGTCCTATGAAATTGGCGAGACGCTCTGGACCGACGTTCCGCCTTTTCCCGGGCAAGCGGATTTGGAGGGGCTCGTGGCGGAGGCCATCCGCGAGCGACTCGAACTCCGCGCGCTGAGCGAGGGGGTGGCGCATGCGAAGTCGGAAGCCTTCGCCGCGCGCACTGGCGTGCTCCCACGCCTCGACCTGGTCGGGAGCGCCGTGTACGCCAACCCGAACACGCGCTACTTCCCCCTGCAGCCGACGTGGCACGCGACCTGGGCGGTCGGCGGCGCACTGAGCTGGAACAGTGGCGACGCGCTCTCCGGCGCCGCCGGTGGGGCCGCCGCAGGCGCGCAAGCATCCCACTTGGAAGCGGACCTGGATGCACTCCGCGATGCGGTTCGCGCGGAGGTCGTACGAGGCCACGAAGCGGTGCGGAACGCCGAAAGTGCCGTTACGTCGATGGACAAGAGCCTGGCGGCCGAGGAGGAGGTCTATCGGGTGCGAAGGGCGCTCTTTCGATCGGGGCAATCGTCGCTCGCCGACCTGAACGAGGCGGAGAATCGGCTCACGCGTACGCGGCTCGCGGCGGTCCAAGCCCGCATCGACCTTCGGGTCGCGCGCGTGGCACTCTTGCATGCCGTCGGGCGCGACCGTTGAGCGGGCGCAGGCGGTCTACACGGCAGCGCCAGACGAGTTCCGCCAAGACGCCATCGCGCGCTTGATCGCGGCGTGGACGGACCGGGGGACCGCTTCGGCGCGCGCCTGCCGACACGCGAGGAGGGCGTCTTTGAGGGCGTCGCAGGCGGCACGGCATTCGCCACACTCCGCCAGGTGGGCTTCCATGGCGCGGCAATCGCTGCGACGGAGGTCCCCTTCGAGCTTCCTCGACCACATTGAAAGAATGTCGGCGCACCCCGCGGTAGCGTCATCGCGGTCGCCGACGCTCTCCAGGACCGGCAGGACCGGCAGGAGCGCAAAGCGAAGAGCGACGCGGGCGCGGTGAAGGCGGCTCTTCAGCGCGTCGACGGAGATTCCGAGGATTTCCGCGGCGTCAGGCGCGGAAAGGCCCTCGATGTCTCGCAGCTGGATCACGTCGCGATGTTCGCTCGAGAGGCTCCGGAGACCTCTCGCGAGGGCGTCCGCGACTTCGCCAAACGCCGCGGAGTCCTCCGGCGACGGGGCACTGTCCGCGAAGTCCGCGAGGACGTCTTCGCGGAGTGCTGGGGCGTTCCGCTTCCCCCGCCGACGGCGTCCGCAGGCGCTCCTCGTCAGCGCAAATACCCAACTTGAGTAGCTCGATCGCCCCTCGAAAGCGCCGAAATGCTCCGAGATGGTGATGAGCGTGTCTTGAACGACGTCTTCGGCGTCATGGACATCACCGCACATCCGGCGCGCGAACCGAAAGATGGAGGGGGCCGAGTGCGCGAGGAGAACTCCGACGGCCGCCGCGTCCCCTTCGCGTGCACGGCGGACGAACTCTGCGCTGTCATCCATGCTCGGAGACTCCGCCTTTATGCGTCGCGGCGCGACTCGCCCTCCTGCCGCGCGCCGACCGCGGCGCTTGCTCGCCCTCGGTGATGTGGGGCCGGGCTCCTGGCTGACAAAACGCCGCAAGCAACGGCGCGAAAGCGCGCGCAAGGTCTCGTGTTCTCATCGGGGTCTAGTCAGCAACGTCCAGGCCGACCGCCTGCGCGGCGAAAGTGGGCTCGTGCGCCGGCGGGCGTTTCAGTGTTCGTTTCATGGGCGTTTCACGGGAGCGCAAAGCGTTCCGATTGCTTCGAAAGCCGCGCTGGCCCTCACGGTTTCCGGGGACGTCCCCGTCGGAATCGGGCATTCTCCTTGGACTCGCTTTCGGCGAGCCACGTCTCGGAGGTCCTAGGCCGCAGGGGGCAACCTGGTCGAAAACGAAGCGGCTCCGCCGCCCAGCCACGCACGCCCGCGGACGAGGAATCCCTCTCCGCGGGCTTTTTCACGCGTTCCGCGGCACCGGGAACGCCGTCCGCGGCACCGGGAACGCCGTCCGCGGGGGTGGAAACGGCTTCCGCGGAGGAAGGCACCGCGCCCGCGGCCCGCGGAAAGGCTCTCGACGGCCGCGGAGACGAATTCTCGACCGCGGAAGGCGTGCCGAGGTCCGCGGAAAGGTTTCTGATCTCCGCGGAAAGGCCCCCAACCTCCGCGTACGCGCTTCACAGGTCCGCGGAAAGGCTTCCGAGGTGCGCGGAAAGCATTCCGAGCGCCGCGGAAAGCGTGCCGAGGTCCGCGGACGCAGTTCACAGGTCCGCGAGAAGCTCTCCGACTGCCGCGAAAAAGCTTCCGAGGTCCGCGGAAAGGCTTTCCACGTTCGCGGAACCACTTCCGGGCGCCGCGGACGCTAAACTCTCGCGAGCAGCTTCGCGGTGATCATCTTGCCGGCGAACTCGATGCCGTTCTGCGCCAACATGCGCGACTGCTTGTCCACGTCGGGAAAGTGGACCTTCCCCGAAGCGACCCAAATCCAGGCGTGCACCCGTTTGCCGTTCTTCAGGTGGCCTTTGAGGTGCCCGAGCGCCGCTTGGCGCTTCTTGATCACGGTACGAATCGCCTCTTCGAAATAGTCGCGATGCCCCTTTTCGACCGCTTGAATCCCGTCACGAACCAATGGAACAAGGTGCGAGTTCGGCACCAAGGCGGCGCGCAGCGGGGTCGTGGCGGTGGGCCCACTTTGACCGCCTTTCTTGACCTTGATATTCCCCTTTGTCACGGTGCCTCATTGGCCGCGCGACGGACGGCATCACTGAACTTCGACGTAAACCCGGTGAGCCCACCCCAGCCGGCCATCCCCTCGTCGTCAGCCCCGGGATCGAGCGCGGAGATGTCCTGGGCGGTCACCTTGTCGTTGGCGCCAAAGGCCATCAGGTAGGTCTTGTATTCCTTCGTCAGCGCCGCCTCGGCGACGGCCTTCATCGAATCGCCCTTCACGTCGAAGGCCGCCGAGAGGCGCCTTGCTTTCGCCCCGAACTCCTTCAGCCGCTGGAGCATCCAGACCGCGCTCACGACGTGCGGCGAGTGCGTCGACAAGACAACCCGGTAGCCGCGCCAAAGGAGGTCGAGCACAAGCAGCAGGAAAGCCGTAATTGCTTGCGGGTGGAGCCCCATTTCAGGCTCTTCGATCACCACCCAGTCAATACTCTCATCCTTGAGGAGCTTTCGTGCAGGGAGCAGGTGATACAGGCTCAGGAGGAGCGGCGTAAATTCACGCTGACCGGCGGTCCAGGTCATAAACGGCAGCTTCGCTTCCCCGTTTTCCCCGTGCGTGAGCTTCAGCTTCTTCGCGTGGTTTTGAGCGTCTTCCATCCCGATGGTGCCACCGTGAAAGATCGCGTCGTTGATGCGCTCCCGGTAGGCCTTCTTCAGGATTCGGTCGCGGGGAAAGAGCTTCTCCACCACTTGTTCGTCTCGTCCCGGCGAAACGCCGGATCCGAGAACTTGTTCGCTCAACAGGTCGAACAGTCGCTGGCTAAAGATGCGCGCAACAACGGGGGTCTCCGCGGTGATCTTTTGGAAGGGGAGCGCCCAGCCATCAGGGATTGTGCGAGATCGATCGGCTTCCCCTCCCAGGTGATCGCGCTCTCCCCTTCGCGCCAAGCGCTCATCATGCCGACGCCGAAAACGAGGTCGACGAGGACCGGTGCCGTCTCAACCCCTTGTCCGGAATCCCGCAGCGCCTTCACGATCTGCGGGCCATCGAGGGCCGTCTTCAGCCACTGAAGGACGAGGCTCTTGCCGGTCCCCTGAGCGCCAACAAGGACCGTCAAGTCGCCGAAGGCGAGTTCCGCGCGCTCGATCTGCGCGAAGTTCTCGACGAGGAGCGTAGGGAGCTTGGCCGGGCGTTTCCGCATCCCTGAACGCCTACCAGAACTGTCCGCGGGGCGGCGGTCGACGCAGTGCCACTCCGCCCCCTTTTTCCCGCCCTTGTTCTTCTCGACCGGTGCTTCGGTCTCGTCCTCGTCGACCCGCGACTCGATGGCCCCAAGGACGGGGAGCGCCCCGAAGCGCCCGTTCAAATAGGACATTGCGAGCGTTCCGCGGGGGCGCAATCCCGAGCCCTGCGATGCCGATGCTCCGGGCCCTTCCGCCCCCAGGAAGCAGGACTCGACGGTCGGCGTTTTTGGGAGGAGGTATTCCGATCCATGCATCGCTCCGTCCGCGCCCACGCCGCTTTTTTCCTTCTTCTCCCGATCGCTGCCTGCCGGGGGAAGGAGGCTCCGACCGCTGCGCCTAGTCCGTCCGCCGCCGCCAGCGTGACGTCGGCTGCGACGGCGTCCGGATCCGAGGTCTCCCGCCACCGCGCGAGCTTGAAGCGGAGCCACTCGGGGCCGAGCCGATCGCCAAGCATGAAGGCGAGCGCGCGTGCCCGCTGGGTGTCGTCGCCACGGGCTACCTCCTGGAGGCGGGCGTGGGTCGCCGCGTCGTAGCCGAAGCCCTTCGGCGGCGGCGGCGTCGTGAGGACGACCCGTTCCACGCGGGCGGCGCTTGTCTGCGCGAGGTGGAGCGCGACGATCGTGCTCATCGAGTGGCCAACGACGGAAAAGCGCCCCCATCCGAGCCGGTCGCCGCGAGCACATCGCCAGCCGCCTCTTCCACGGTAAATGTTGCAGCCCCGCCGTCTCTCGCAGCGCCGTAGCCGCGGAGATCGACAAAGGCCCACGTGAAGGTCTCCGTGTCCAAGTAGGGGCGCGCAGGGGCCCAGGTGGAGGTGTCACACAGCCAATCGTGGAGCACGACCACGCGACGGGGCCCGATCCCCAAGAGGTTCGTCTGCATCGGCCGACCATCGCGCGATCGCCGCGCCCGGCGCCAGCGAGAAGCGGATGCGCCCGGCGTCTCTCTTTGCTTCCGTCGCCCCGATCCTGTTCCTCGCCTGCGCGCCGGCGGCCCCTTCCGGCGGGCCCCGACCGGCGCCGACGGCGGTGACTGTTGCGGCGACGGCGCCGACGGCGACCGCAAACCGCGCGCTGGAACCGACGGCCCCGGCAGCACCGCCGGTGGCGGCTCGCCAGGCGGTCCTCGATGCGGCCTGCGCGAATCGCCCGAGCGAAGCCGCCGATCGCGCCATCCACGAGGACCTCTGCGCCCACTTCGACGAGGACGACGCCACGCCGCTCCGAAGACGCGCCTTTGCGTTCGTCTCGGCCCACCCCGACTCCGACGAGGCGGCGTTCGTCTACGTCTACTTTGCGGAAACCTTTCGCCGGGAAGCGGCGAAGGATCCCTCCAAGCGGGAGCTCGCCGTGACCGCCTACGAGGCGGTCCTCGATCGCTCCTCCCCCTTCGAGAGCTACGCCCACCTCGCCCTCGCCCAAGTCGCGACCGAGGCGGGGAAGGCCGACGACGCAACAAACGCGTCCGTCCGCGAAGCGGGAGACGGCGCGGAGTTCTCGGCAAACGCGTTCAAGCACTACGGCCTCAGCCTCCGGACGCGGGGCGGCTGGGCGGTGGCGGAGGTATCGACGGAGGCGATCACCGGCCTCGGAGAGCTCTGGGCGAAGCACCGAAAGAGCCGCGACTTCGGGACGTTCCTCACAGTGCACGCCTTCCTACCCTGGCAGGGGATCGGCGTCGTCGGCGGGTACATGAAGGCGGGCGACCCGACCTCCGCCCGCGCGGTGCTCCGGACGATCCTCGAACGGACCGAGCGCGCCGAGGGCTGCGAGCTCCTGCGCCCCCTCGCCGCCAAGCTCGCCGACCCGGCCGATCCCCTCGACGCGGCACTTCATCGCGCGTGCCCGTAGCCGAAAGCGACGCAAGCACGCACGTTTGCAGGTCAATTCCCGTTGGCCGTCAGGGAGACCTCCGCAATCCGCCCGTGACCGTCGTAGCGCACGACAAAGCCACCGTCGCTGCGCGTGCCGCTCATCGAGGACGGAGTCTCGGTAACCGCGAACCCCAGTCGTTCCGCAAACCGGCGTGTGCAACGCGTTCTCCGATCCGGCGTCTCGCCGGGCGGAGACAAACGCCTCGGGTCGCCCACCGTCACCGATGGAAGATCGAGAAGAATGCCCGGAAAATAGGCGAGCGGGAGCTGTTGGACGTCGAGACGGAGGCTCGTGAGGAGCAAGAAGGCGGCGCCACCGTCGTAGCCCCCCACAAACACCGGATGGCCGCCGGCAAGCTCGCCCGACACATAGGCGAGCTCGTTCGGGTTCACCCAGCCCGCGGCGATCGAGGCCTCGGCGAAGACCGCTTGCCCCGGTTGGGCGCCGCGTGCGCGCAGCGCGTTTGCGACGGTGAGGGAGTTTGTCCAGCCGTCGGAACCGGGGTTCGCCCACGCCCAAAGAAACGTCCCGGATTGCATCGAAAACGTCCCGAGGATCTGCGCGCGATACGTCGTCGTGCCGAGCTCGAGTTCACCGCGCTCAAGATCGGCGTTCCACGGCTTTCCGTCGCGCACATCTTCGAGCATTCGTGCCCGCGCTCTTCCGACTAACACGTGCTCGATGACGTCAGCCTCGTAGGCGCTCAAGTCCAGTTTTGCATCGCTCATGGAGGCTAGGAGCTACCAGAAACGTCCCCTCGGCGAAGCCGCTGACTACCGGGCATCCGGTGCGGCATCGCCCGATTCGGCATCCGTCGCCGTGGCCGCATCGCCCGATTCACCGTCATTTGCGGCATCGGTCGGACCACCGTCGGCGCCGCCAACGCCGCCATCCGGGATCGCAAGCGCCGCTGCGTCCTGTCCGACGGACGCGTCGTAGGGGCTCGCTCCATAGAAGGCGATGGAAGACTCTTCCATGCACGCCCCTGCGCCGATCGCCGCCGTGGCGACGAGCGCATGAAGGCGGAAAAGGGGCCGCTCCAGCGGCGCGTGGACGACGGAATCGCCACAAAACGGGCAGGAAATCTCGGTTTGAGCGGACGTGCGGACGTAACGGCAGCAGCGAAGGCAGCGGGAAAGCATTGAACTAGGGTAGCCGAAGAGCGCCGTTGGGCACGTTCAACCGCGCGGGATCATCGACCAATCGGCGAACCGTTGCGGGTCGGCGGCGTAGATTCCGGCGGTCGTGATCTCCCCGTCGTCGCCCGCTAGATATTCGGCGAGTGCGTGCCAAGAGACCGGATCGGGCTCGTGACGGCCAACGATTTCCGCGAGTCGAGCGCCGGTGAGCGGCGCCTCGTGGACGGCAGCCGCAAACGCAGTGATTACGGCATCCAGCGAAGAAAGCGACGCTGCGAGCGGCTGGTAAAGGTAGGTGACATCGTCGTTCTCGTAGTCGACCACGTCGACCCGACCGGTCGCCGCGTCGAGACCGATAAACGACGTCACTCCCCCCTCGAGGGAGCAAATTCCAAGCAGAAGGAGATCTCGAAAGTGGGGCGGGATCGGCCACTCCCACTGGTCGGAGAGGCGCATCGTTCCAGCCTGGAGGGGCAGGAAGTTGCACGAATACCAAGAGGCGTCGATCTTCATCGCAAAGACCGGGGGGAGCCCGCGTTCGCTCAGGAAGATCTGATCTTCGCTACGAAGGGCAGCGAGGTTCTCACGCGAAAGGACGATCCGCTCCATCAGCATCCTCTACCCGGAATTCGCTTCGGAGCTCTCGTCGTAGGCGTCCCCAAAACCGAGGAATCCGGGCTCGGTCCAGAACACAGTCGGTTCCTTCACTGCGAGCTGAAGTTCGAGGAACTCGGCAAAACTCTGGGCAATGATGTTGCAACTCCCCGCGACCCCGTGGCAGTCCCAAAAGCTGTCGTAGCAGCGCCCCGCGCGAACGGGGGAGCAGTCGATCGACGCGCGCTCGAGGCCGGACCGCGCGAGCATGTACCAGGTATGAGAAATGTCGTCGGGATAGGCAGCGCCCACGACTTCCTCATTCGCTCCGAGGAACGTGTTCCCCGATCCGGCGTCTCGCCGGGCGGGGACAAACGTGTCAGGCCCGTGGATCCGAACTTCATCAGGCGTCCCCGCGAAGAGCGTCATGCCTCCACAGAGCGAATAGAACTCGACGAGTTCCGCCGGAAGCTCCTCCCCAACACGCACCACAGGGAGCCCGTTCGGGGGATCGACGACGACGTCGGGCCTCCCGCGAGCGACGTCGACGAGGTCCTTGATACGCATCCGCTCTATCCTTCCACGCACGGGTCTCCTGATCGCCCTCAAGGATTCAACAAAGCCACTTTCGCCGTGTAGGTCGCGGCGTCTACGGCTTTGAGATCCTCGCGGATTTGGGCGGTCGCGACGCCGTTGGCCCCCGCGTACACCTTCGCGGTCGTGATGGCCGCTTCGGTGCGGTCTCCGTGGCCGGCGAGCGTACCTCCCGCGGTGAGGGTGAGGGCGTAGTCCCAGGAATCCCAAGCCCAGGGCGCCCCTTGAAAGGTGATCGTCCCCGCAAAGGAACGGGCGCCATCTTCGGCATCAAAGACGTTTGTATCGCCCCGCTCGGTCAACGTCGTCGGGAACGATTCCCCCTTGTGGACGACGAGCTCCGTGATCTGTTTCCCGGCGGCGTCGACGGTCCGCTTTACGGCGACCTCGTCGGTGGCGAACACCCGCTAACCGTCGGGGGAGGTCGTCGTCGAGGTGCCGACGTAGTAGCGAATCTCCGCCATCGGCGCCGGCGTCGACGTGCCCGAGTCGGCGCTGCAGCCGCCAAGAACTGCAAGAAAAGCGAAGGCAAAGACGGTTTTCATGGGCGGATGCTCTCATGGGCCCGTCCGTTCGCAACCGCAAGCGAATTTGCAGGAGCGGCGTCGCGAGAGACCGCCCGCCCACGGACGGGGACGGTTGCGTGAGCCCCCCCTGGCCCAGGCCAGGCAAATTCGCGCGGGGCCACCCCCTCCCCGCCCGTGAATCGCTCCATTTGCGCGGAATTTGAGTTGGCATGAGGCCTGGTGAGCGGCGCGTATGTCCTACGCCCAGCAATACCTCCCCGGAACCTTTTACGAAGTCACGCGACGCTGCGTCGACCGAGCCCACAAATTCACGCCGAACTACGATCGCGGCGGAAAGTACTCGTCGAGCGTCGAACAGCTCTACAAATATGCGACGGCCCGCTACGCGGAGCGCTACGGCATCGAGGTCATTGCGGTTTGCATGATGTCGAACCACATGCACGAAGTGCTGTTTGATCGACGGGGCGAGATCTCAATGTTCCTTCAAGAACGGAACGCGATGCTCGCGAACATGGTCAAGGTCCGCTACGGGCTCCCGTCGAGCGTCTTTGACAAGCCGGACGGCCCCTACAACCGCCTCGAAGGCACGACGGCGATCGCGGAGAAGATCGCGTATGCGATGGCAAATCCCGTCGAGGCAGGGCTCGTAGCCTCACCGGAAGAGTGGCCAGGAATGATCTCCAAAGTGGAAGATCTCTTTGGGACATCGACGGCGGTGAAGCGGCCCCGTGAGTACCTGGCGCAGGTCGATAAGACGAACGCGCCGGAGGTGAAGTTCCGCATCGGGGCACCGAAGGAGGCGGTGGAACTCTTTGGGAGCGTCACCGAAATGGCGACGCAGGTGGCGACCCATCTTTCCAAGAAGATCAAGGCGGCGCGGCGCCGCCATTCGGGCAGATTTGCCGGGAGGATGCGCGTGCTCGCGACGAATCCGCACTCGCGCGCGAAGACCTACGAGAAGTTCGGCGGGCGCGTACCGCGCTTGACAACGGCGGGCGATCTCGCGACGGCGAAGCGGTTGATCGCGGAGATGCGGGCCTTTCGGAAGGCGCACCGAATCGCGCGGGAGCGGGCGAAGGGCGGGAGGCGCCGCGTGACGTTCCCCGCGGGGACGGGGAAAATGCATTTCACCTACGGCTACCCGCGCGAGGCGTACGTGCCTTTGGCAGCCGCCTAGCGGCCGCGCGCCGCGTTCTTCGATCCGGTCTCACCGGGCGGGGAACAAGGGCCGGACACAGAATTGAAGAGTGAGGGACAGGCTCTCGAAAGGGGGTCTGTTTCCGCGCGTCTGGAGATTGAGATTTGGGGCGCGGCAGCGGGGGTTTGAGGGCAAGAGAGGGTGAAGTTGGGGGATGAAGCGGGATTTTCGGGGCGGTGAGGCGGTACAGCGCGATCTGAGGGCGTACTTTACGTGCGCCATGCATACAAATGGGCTCTTTTGGCGATTCCAAAGCGAGCCCAAGCAACTGATCTTGTTTTTCTAAATCCAGCTGTCAGGTAGATCCCCCTCCCCAGCCTCGTAGCCGGTCCCCACATCGGCTATCGGAGGGGCGTGTTTGCCCTGCCCCTGCCCGCGCTGCCATTTCTCCCCGCCGACGTCGCCACCGAGGTCTCTCCGGCGCCACCCGCCACGCCACCCGCCACGCCGCCTGCCGATACGCAGCGCCCCTCGCGGGGGGACGAAGGGCCCGCCGACCCGGTCGAAAACGAGACCGAGACGGCGCTCCTCGGCTTCGGGATCTTTGGGGTCTCCCCCTACCTGACCGGCGGCGACGAAGGGACCCACGTCGGCACGGCGACCGGCTTCCGTGTGCATACCGCCGGGATTACCCAACGGCTTTCCTTCGCCGTCGACGGCGAAGGGCGCTTCGGCGGCGGCTACGGCGGCTTCTTCACGCGGAACCGCCTCGCCGGCTACGTCGGTTCTCGGATCTACGTGCCGAGCGTCGGCGCGTTGGTGCTCCGCGGCGGCGTCGACGGGCGCTTCGTCTACACTGCCTCCGGCCACACCGCCGCCGGCGGGACCGGGCCGACCCGCTTCGCGCGGTTCCTCGCGCCGGCCGCCGAACTCAGCTTCCATCGCTTCCGCACCCGCGACGATGGCAGCGCCGTTCAGTTCGAAATTGCTGCACAAGTGGGGCTCGCCGTCGTGACGTCCCTCGTCGCCGCCCCCTTCCGCGCCACCGACGTCGCCACCCCTGCCTACGGCCTCCGCGCCGCGCTCGCCGCCCCCGGCGGCTTCCTCCAAGGGAGCGCACTCCGCACGCGAGGCGCCTCCACCTCCGACGAGCTCGACGGCGCCGCCTGCCTCGGCGCCTACTACGCGCTCTGCGTCGAGGTCGATCGCCTCCACGTCCGCGCCGGCGACGCCACCTTCGCAAGCACGCGAGGCCTCGTCACGTTCGGCATCGGCATGGGGATGGCCGAGACCGACTGAGCGTCTCGCCGGAGCCCCATTTTCAAGGTCGGACATTGCTCCGGAGGCTCCGCGCTGCCCTGTTTTCAAGGTCGGACATTGCTCCGGAGGCTCCGCGCTGCCCTGTTTTCAATGTCGGACATTGCTCCGGAGGCTCCGCGCTGCCCTGTTTTCAATGTCGGACATTGCTTTGGAGGCTCCGCGCTGCCCTGTTTTCAATGTCGGACATTTGAAGGACCGGTCCTCTGATTACACTTTGGCCCGGGAGCCTTGGTTACAGATCGA
>DYPH01000033.1 GCA_020720045.1 Sorangium cellulosum
TTGCTTTGATCACATCCCGTGTAAATTGCAATTCCGAGCAGCTACCTAGAGCACTCATGACTGAATCGCCTGCAGCGGATCGAGCTTCGCTGCGGTGCGGGCCGGGAGAACGGCTGCGAGGGCGCTGGCGACGGTGGTGAGCAGAAAGGCCCGGAGATATTCGCCGCTCGCGGGATCGATCGGCATCGACGGTGTCCCATCGGCTCTTCGGGACGTGTGAAGCAGGAGCTCAGCGAAACCGTAGCCAAGAAGAACACCGAGCGTCGCACCGATCATCCCAATGAAGAGCCCTTGAAGAACGAAGGTGCGCAAGATGGCTCCGCGCCCGATGCCGAAGCTCCGAAGAATCCCAATCTCGGAGCGACGCCGCGACACCGACAGAAAGAGCGCGCTCGCGACGCCGATCGCAATGGTGACCAGGCTAAATCCCTTAATCATTTCGCCACTGCTCGCCTGGGCCTGAAGGCCTTCCTGGAGGCGGACGTTCCGCTCAAGCCAGGAGGAGACCTTTAGCGGGGTGGTGCGGGCGAGGCGGTCGGCGATCGCCTGTGCCTGCCAGACGTCGTCCACTTTGATTTCAATGACCGAAACGCCATCGAGCTGAAACAAGGTTTTCGTCGCCTGGATATCCATATAAATGACTCGCTCATCGACCGCTTGGATCCCCAGGAGGAAGATCCCACGAACGGTGAGTGCGAGGGGGACGACGTCTCGGAGCGCCGGCGGACGGAGGAGGACGCGGTCCCCCACGGTCACGCCGAGGTCCTTCGCGAGCGTCGCCCCGAGGACGATGTTGCCCGGCCGGATGTCAAGGTCCCCCTGGAGCAACGCGCGACGAAGTGGAGCAATTTCATCAATTTGAAGGGCATCTACCCCGGTCACGGCGACCGCGTTCTCCTTCTCGCCGCGGGCGAGAATCCCAGCGCCAAACGCCTCGGGGACGACAGCACGTACCCCCGGAGTCCTCCGCGCGATCTCTAAATAGGGGCGGTAGGTGCGGATGAGCGGTTTCGTCGCCCGCCCGGGCTGAACGGCAACGTGCGGCACCACCCCGCCATCAAGCGAGGATAGAAAAAAGGGAGGAAGGTGCTCTTCTGGCTCGAGGGAAACGTGGGCAACACTGCCTGTCACGTCGTCCACGAGGCGCTTTCCGAGGCCATTCATGAGCGCGGCAATGAACGTGAACACGACCACACCGACGGCGACACCGAGCGTCAAAAGTAGCGTTTGAAGGCGAGCGGACACAAGGTAGCGAAAAGCGACACGAATCTCGAAGATCATGGCGTCTCTGCACGCCGGACATGGGTGCCCTCTTTTGCTACCTTCGGGTCGAGAGCGACGAAGTCCCCGGCGCGGAGGCCGGAACGCACAATCACCGAAGCCGACGGCCATTCGTCGACGACCACGGGGCGCCGCTCAACATTTTCACCATTTATCACAAGCACATAGGACGCATCTCCCGCCCCGCCCACGCACTCACGAGGAACGACGACCGCCGCCGGAATCGTGGCAACCTCGATGTTGATATCGACGGAAGCGCCCGCAAGGAAAACCGTCGGTGGGACGTCATACGCGAGGCGGATCGTGGCAGCGCCGGTCTGCGGATCAATCGCTTGTGCAATGTAGGAAATCTTCGCCGCTTGCTTCTGACTCTCGGCCCCCAATGCGAGGACTTCGGCGCGCATTCCGGGCCGAATCACACGCACATAGCGCTCATCCACTTCCGCGGAGACGCGCACCGCTTCGACGGAAGCGAGTTCAAACACGGCGGTCTGCGGGCCGACGACCTGACCAACCTCCCCTTCCCGCCGCAGGAGCGTGCCGTCGAAGGGGGCGACGAGCACCAGCCGCGAACGGCCGTCGTGGAGGGCGGCACCGAGGCGGGAGACGCCGTCGGTAGCCCGCCGCACCGCAAGTTTTGCCTGCTCAAGTTCTACAGGCGGGACCGCGCCGCGCGCGACAAGCCCCTCGGTGCGAACAAGCTCGCGTTTTGCCTGATCAAGGTCGCCAAGGCGGGACGAGAGAGGCCTGCTGCTGGAGGACCGCCGACGTTGTGCTTGTGTCGTCGAGGCGCGCGAGAACGTCCCCCGCCTTCACCGACTCCCCTTCCCGATGGACGAACTCGGTCAGGCGCCCGGAAAACTACGGCGAAATCACGACACGACGCGCCGGTTCCACGTGGCCGGTGAGCGCGAGGACACGCGCCACATCCTCGGTCTTTGCCGTCACCGTCGCGACAAGCGGACGGCGGGTAAATCGCCGATAGCCAAGGAAGGCGACGATCAGCGTCACGACCAAAGCGATCGCGTACATGAGGGGCCGAACCGCCCGTACCAACAAGGATTTTTTCGGTTTTTCAACCGTCGGAGGGGATGGCATCGTTTACCTACCGGCAGAAGCTTTCCTATCCGCGCCCGAAAAATCAATGAGGCATTTTGAGACAAGAAGTTCGTCCTCGCCCGCTAGCGCGGATCGAGGAACGAGTCTCCTGTCTGTCACGACAGCACCCCGTCGTTCAAAGCTGCTGATCCTGCGTAACAAACGAAAAAAACGCGCGGCCTCCCCCGGGAGAAGGCGACCGCGCGTTAAGACCTGGATTCGCGTTGAAGGCCGTAGAACTCGGCCCATCTCTCGCGACGGCCGTCACGCCCCCGAAGGGGCGATCGGCATCACTGACCGCGGCGCTGGAACGCGGGGACGTCCCAATCGGTGTCGAGGGAGGGGAAGCTCGTCGAACGGGCAACCTGGCTGACCGGCGCGGCAGCGGCGATGCGCGCCTCGGAACCGTTGTTCGCGGCGGCAGCAACCGGGCGAACCTGGGGGCGCTGCGGTTCGCGCATCGTCGCCGGCGGCATGTAAGAGCCACGGGAGACCGGCGGCTGGCTCGGGTGGCGCCCCTGGAGCTGGGGCGACATCTGGTTGATCGACTGGGGCGCCTGGCTCGCGGCGCGCGCGCTCTCGGCGGCGGCGAACTGAGTCTCCATTTCGAAGCCGGTCGCGATGACGGTCACCTTGACGTTTTCGCCAAGGGTCTCGTCGATGCTCGCGCCGAAGATGATGTTCGCATCTTCGTGGGCCTGCTCCTGAATGAGGCTCGCAGCTTCCTGAATTTCCCGCATTTTGAGGTCGGAGCCGCCGACGACATTGATGAGAATTCCGGTCGCGCCGTCGACGGAGATGTCGTCGAGGAGCGGCGAGGTGATCGCCATCTCGGCGGCGGCGCGGGCGCGGTTCTGCCCCTTCGCCAGGCCGGTGCCCATGAGGGCGCGCCCCATGTTGCTCATGACCGTCTTCACGTCGGCGAAGTCGACATTGACGATACCGCTGAACGTGATGAGATCGCTGATTCCCTTGACGGCCTGGTAGAGGACTTCGTCGGCCTTGCGGAAGGCGTCGACGAAGGTGAGTTCCTCGTCGCCGAGCATCAAAAGCTTCTGGTTCGGGATCGTGATCAGGGTGTCTACGTGCTCGGAGAGCATCTGAAGACCCTGCTCGGCGCGGCGGAGGCGCTGCTTGCCTTCAAACATGAAGGGGCGCGTCACGACGCCGACAGTCAATGCCCCTTCTTCCCGGGCGATCTGCGCGATGATCGGCGCAGCGCCGGTGCCAGTGCCGCCGCCCATGCCGGCGGTGACAAAGACCATGTCGGCCCCTGCGATGAGCTCCTTGATCTTCTGGACGTCTTCGAGAGCCGCCTTGCGACCACGCTCCGGATCGGCGCCAGCGCCGAGCCCCTTCGTGATGTTCTGGCCGATGTTCAGCTTCGTCGGCGCGGCGTGGCCGTTGAGCGCCTGGACGTCGGTGTTCACCGCGATGAACTCGACCCCTTCAAGGCCGAAGTTGATCATGGTGTTGACCGCATTTCCACCGGAGCCACCGACTCCGATGACCTTGATGCGGGCCTGGTATTCCTGCGAATCGTCCGCGAACTCGATCGAAAAAGACATCGTACGTTTCTCCCGGTGAAAGGCGGAATACTTCCCGCCTTTTCGGCCGCTGCTACGAGACAACGACCTTGCAAAAGCTTTTCTGATCCTTCGGTCTCTTCGAGAGTTTCGAAGAGGCCTCACAGAGCGAACGTGCGCCTGTGTCACCTACTCGCCCCGGTTTGGTTCGGAGCACGACGTTCGGTGAATCGGATGGGCGTTCAATAAGGGTTTACGCGAGAGACGGAAAACTTTTTGCTGCAGTTAGGTAGCAGCTTGTCCTACATCGTCCCGAAACCAAAGTGGAGGGCGCGGCGAAGCTCGGCGCTCTCACAAAAGAGAGAAACGCCCCTGCAGCAACGAAGCGGCGGTGGCGTTTCTCGATCCGGCATCTTGCCGGATTCCTGCAAAGCGCATGAACTCAGAAGGCTGCTTTGATCCAATCCCAGATTTTGCTCGACTTGGGCCCCTCGTCGGCGGCCGGCGGCGCAACGGTGACCGGCTGGCGGGTGTCGATCGGCTTGATCCGCGTCTGACTCTGCGTGCGGGCACCGTCGCGGGCGGCGGCGTCGCGCATCGCCTGAGCGCCGAACTTCAAGAGGCCGACGCCGGTCGCATAATGGGGACCATTGACGAGCTGAGTGATGCCTTTGACGGCGGTCGGAAAGCCGATGCGTACTGGCATTCCGAGGATCTCTTCGGCGAGTTCGCTCGTCCCCTCAAGGAGGACCGAACCGCCGGTGAGGACGACGCCTGCCGACAATTGATCAAGGAGACCGGTGTCTTCGATGCGCTTACGGACCGCGGCAAAGATTTCCTCGACGCGCGGCTCGATGATGTCCGAAAGAACGCGGCGCGGGGCTCGGCGCGGCGGGTGCCCACCGACGCCAGGAACTTCGATTTCTTCGTCGTCTCCGACCATCCGGCCGAGGGCGCAGCCGGCGAGGCGCTTGAGGCGGTCGGCTTCGGCCATCGGCGTCCGCAAACCGGCGGCGATATCGCTCGTGATGTTGTTTCCGCCGACGGGGAGGACGCTCGCGTGGGCGATGCCGCCGTCAACGTAGAGAAGGATGTCGGTCGTGCCGCCGCCGATGTCGACGACAGCGACGCCGATCTCTTTTTCGTCCTCGCAAAGGACCGCTTCCGCGGAGGCGACCGGCTCAAGGACGACGTCGGCGACGGTGAGGCCGCAGCGTTCCGCGCAGCGAATCACGTTCTGGACGGCGTTCGTGGCGGCGGTGATGAGGTTCACCTTCGCGCCAAGGCGGACGCCGCTCATGCCGATCGGGTCGCGGATGCCGTCCTGGGCGTCGACGATGTACTCGCGGGGAAGTACATGAAGAATTTGACGATCTGCGTCGACGGGGATTGCGCGGGCCCCTTCGAGGGCGCGCTCAACGTCGGCGCGGGTTACTTCGCCACCGGCGATCGCGGCGACACCGTCGCTGCTCTGCGACCGAATATGCTGCCCGGCAACGCCCGCGTAGACGGTGCGGATCTCGACGCCGGCCATCGTTTGGGCCGCCTCGACGGCGTCCTTGATGGCGCGGGTCGTCCAATCGATGTTGGAGACGATCCCTTTCTTCAGCCCCTTGCAGGGGACGCTCCCGACCCCGAGGATCGTGATTCCGTCTTCGTTGATCTCTCCGACAACGGCGGCGACCTTCGTCGTGCCGACATCAAGACCTACGACGATCTCGCCTTCCATGGAATCGTGGCTCATCGAGGTCGGTGGTCGCATACGGCGGCGAATCGGGCCAAATTCTCGGGGAAAACTTTCGCGCCCCCACGGCCAAACCATCGCAGTTCATGGCATTTTCTTCGTGACCGCTTCGGCATCGCTTCCGTAGGCAGAGGGCGCTCGTTTGTCTGCACCATACATCTTGTCGAAGAATTCCTGGGCCGCCGGCGGATCCCCCTCCGTCAAAGGGGCGACGTGCCAGCGCGGTGTGCGATGCATGCGCAGCGGCGTGTAGGTGAAGCCTTCGACGGTCGTCACGCCGTCCCGCCGGACGAGCGTGACGTGAACGAGCGGCGCGAGCCAGGTCGGCGGCCCGTGGAGTTTGGCGCTGGCCTTTACGGGCACCGTCCGTTCGTGAGCATCCGTGTCGGGGACGTCCTGCCGGTTCACCTGGTGGGAGACGAAGTTTCCGAGGCTCGCGACCACAAGCGCGTCGTGACCATCGACGGCGGAACGCAGAGAAAAAGCGGGCTGCGGCACGTGGGGATGGCTCCCGAGGACGAGGCTCGCGCCTCCATCGACGAACTCCTGCGCAAGGCGCTTCTGCGTCTTCGACGGGGCGATCTCGTACTCAAGCCCCCAGTGGGGGAGGACGACAACAAGGTCGCTCGTGGCTCGAAGCTCTAGAAGAACAGACCGCAATTCGAGGCGGTCGCTGTCGCAGTTCAATACCTGATGAGACGGATCGGGGATGCCGTTGGTCGCCCCATCTTTCGAGTCCGATGCAAACGTGCACGCAACGAAGCCGACGCGAATCGGCGGCTCCGACGAACCGCGCACCGGGATCGCGGCGACGGTCCCCCAGGCGAAAGCCCCTTGATTCTTCTGCTTTATCTTCGGCGCGGCCCGGGTCCCCGTGTGAAGGACGCCGGCGGCATCGAGGGCGTCCAGGGTCGCTGCGGCGCCGCTCCCGCGTGCGTCGAGGGCGTGGTTGTTCGCCGTCGATACGAGACCGATCCCCAGCTGTTTGAGCGCAGGCGCGAGGCCAGGATCGTAATTGAAGAGCGGGTAGGATGAGACCGGTTTGTCACCGTCGATCGCCCCCTCGAGATTCGCGATCGCAAAGTCGTCCTTTGCGAAGAGCTCCGCCATCGTCGGCCAAAGAGAGGCATAGTCGGCGATCGGCGGCGCACACGGCCGAGTGGCCTTTTTGCAAGGGCTGCCTGGTAGTCCAAGTGCCTGATCTTGCAGCCGATCGTGGAGGAGCACATCCCCAACCGCCGCCAGAACCACCCGCGCGGGACGCGGCGGGGGCGGAACCACCACCGGTCGCTGCTCCGCCAATGTCACCGCCGCCTTCGTAGGCTGCGTCGTCCGCAACGGGGCAGGTTCCGGGCCACCGGACGCACAAGCGCCGCCACAGAGCACGAAAGGGAGAGCGAGGAACACGGACGCGCAACGCACGGTTAGGTGCATCGCACACCGATTCCGACGAGGCGAACTTTCGGCCTCCTCAACGCATGCGGACGACGACGCGTTCGGGGCGGGCGTCGTTGTCGAGCATGACGACGTCGGGCTTTTTCCCACGCCGATCGAGCTCGCCAGCGATGGCGAAGGCCTCGTCAAGCTTCTTCCGCCAAGGTGCGTGGCCGAGAGCAAGCGTGATCGCCTGCTTGCCGACGATGAGCGTCACGCCGTCGTCCGGTTCGACGTGAATTTCCTCGAGGGTCCAGCGCTGGGCGAGCGGGTGGTGCTCGTACTCGGCCGCGGCATCGAGGGCCCGTGCGACGCGCGCCTCGGCCCCTTTGCGGTCGGCAGTGAGGGTCTGCGCGTCGAGACCAGTGACGACCGGAAGATCGATCTTGTCGGTTTCATCGACGACCTTGAAGAGCTCCCCCTCGCGGGTAGCGAGAAAGCTCTCCCCACAGGCGACGAGGGCGGCTGCTTTCCGTTCGGTGATCCGAATATCCAACGTTCCCGGGAGAGTACGCGCCAGCTCCGCCTTCGAGATCCACGGGTCGGCTTCAAGCTTGTGGCGCCCGGCGGCGAGGTCGACGGAGAAGAGATTCTTCCCTGTTTCGGTGCCAATCAAATGGAGAAGACTCGCCTCGTCATGGACGACGGCGCCAGTGACATGAACATCGTGGAGCGCAAACCGGGGGCTCGTCGTGACGTAGCGGTGGCCCACGACGGCGAGGCCGCCCGCCACGCCGACGGCGAGCGCCACGCCAAAGGCACTCCGAAGCACCGACACCCCGGTCGCAAGGCGCTCGGAAGCGCGGAGGCGCGCAAAAAAACCGGGCCCAGACGAGGGCGCCGCTGGGGGCGAAGGCCGGCTCGACGAAGCGGGAACGTCCTTGGCAAGTTTCCGATTTCCTGCCGATTTCTTCCCGAGCGTCGCCGGAGGGGCCTCGTCACCGCCGGGCGCCGCCGTCGCCGCAGCCACGCGAACACGTCGGTTCTCCGAAGGTTTCGCCTCCGGACGCGGAGCCGCCTGCAACGCGGCCTCGACGGCTGCATCGTCGACGGGGCGCACCCGCCGATTGCTCGCACGGGGCGCGTCGTCCGGGTTCCGCTTCATGCGGGATTCGCCTCGTTGCGCGCCGCAAGACGCGTGCAGAGTTCACGGGCTTGGGCGTTGATGTCGCCGGCGCCGAGGGCGATCACGAGGTCGCCGGGGCGGACGATCGCTTCCAGGCGATCGGCAACCGTGCGTTTATCGGCCACAAATTCCACCGCATGATGGCCGTGGGCGCGAATCGCCTCCGTGAGCGAGGCGCCGGTCGCACCGACGATCGGCTGCTCGCCGGCCGGGTAGACTTCCGTCACGAAAAGATGGTCTGCGTGATTGAAGGCGCGCGTGAATTCGCCAAAGAGCGCCTGGGTACGCGTGTACCGGTGGGGCTGAAAAGCGACGACGACGCGGCGATCGGGGAAGCCGCGCTGGGCGGCATCGAGGGTCGCCTCGACTTCGGCGGGGTGGTGGCCATAATCGTCAACGACGAGAACGTCGCCGCGAACGCCATCGCGCTCGAGGGGGATTTTCCCGAGGATCGTGAAGCGCCGCTGGACGCCGTGGAAGCTCGCGATCGCCTCCTTCGTCACGTCCAAGGGGACCTCTAGCTCGTCGGCAACCGCGATGACCGCCAGTGCATTGAGCACGTTATGGGCGCCAGGCATGCGCACCGTGAAACGGCCGAGCGCCTCGCCGCGGCGCGCGCAGTCAAACGAGGTTTCAAGCCCGTTGAATTGAAGATTCTTCGCGCGAAAGTCGGCCTGGTGGCTCGTCCCATAGGTGACGAAGCGCCGGTGGATCCGGGGCAGAATTTCCTGCACATGCGGGTGGTCGACGCAGAAGACACCCAAGCCGTAAAAGGGCGTCTTATTTGCAAATTCCACGAAGGCGTTCTTCACGTTTTCGTGGGAGCCGTAGTGGTCGAGGTGCTCGGCGTCGATGTTCGTGACGACGGCGATCGTCGGCGTGAACCGGAGGAACGATCCGTCGCTCTCGTCGGCCTCCGCGACGAAGAGGTCCCCTTCCCCGAGATGCGCGTTCGAGCCGAGCGCGTTGACCTTGCCGCCGACGACAACCGTCGGATCGAGGCCTGCCGAGCGGAGTACGGTGGCGACGAGGCTCGTCGTCGTCGTCTTTCCGTGGGAGCCGGCGATGGTGACGCAGTATTTCGTGCGCATCAGTTCGGCGAGCATCTCGGCCCGGGAAATGATCGGAATGTCGAGCTCGCGCGCACGCACGATTTCCGGATTGTCGACTTTGACGGCGCTCGAATAGACGACGACGTCAGCCCCGTGAACCGCCTCGCCGCGATGGCCGACGGTTACCTTGATCCCGAGCGTTTCCAAGCGCTTCGTGGTGTCGTTCTCGCGCAAGTCGGTCCCGGAGACCTGGAAGCGGAGGGTCCGGAGGATCTCGGCGAGACCGCTCATTCCGATCCCACCGATACCGACGAAGTGCACGTGCCTTACGCGACCACGAAACATGCTTTTCTGTTGCTCTTGGAAGGGATCAAACGGCGGAAAGGGGCCGGCAGTTGAGGTTACCGCGCGGTTCCCTGCGACGAGAATTTGGACGCCGGATCGGTAACCGGCCCAACCCTCTCAAGTAGTCGTTTCCGCGGGATTCCTGCAAGGTGCAAGAGTTCATCCGCCACGTTTCTCGCCGCATCGGGATGGCCTCCGCTGGCCGCTGCCGCCGCCATCCGGGCGCGCCGCGACGGGTCGCCCAGGAGCTCCCCAAGAACGAGCGAGAGACGCGGAGCGTCGGCGTCTTTCTGAGAAAGGCGCACCGCCCCCCCTTCCTCCGCTACAGCGTCGGCGTTCGCGGTCTGATGGTCGTCGGCCGCCTGCGGAAACGGCACAAAGACGGCCGGCCGGCCGACCGCGCGGATCTCGGCGACGGTGACTGCCCCCGAGCGACTTACGATCAGGGAAGCCCCTTCCAGGAGCGGCCGTGGGTCATCGAAGAAGGGGCGAACGAGGACATTCTCAATCCCAAGTTCCCGATATTTCGCAGCGACGATCTCTTCATTTCCGCGGCCAGTCTGGTGGATGACTGCCAATGAAGCAAATCGCGGGTCGGCTTTGAGTCGCGCGATCGCGTCGGGAATCGTCGCATTGAGGTGCGAAGCCCCTTGGGATCCCCCAAGGACGAGCAGGTGCAGCGGGCCGTCGGCGTTCTCCGATCCGGCGCCTCGTCGGGCGGAGCCAAACGGGTAGGGCTTTTGCATGTACCCCGCACGTACAGGGACGCCGAGCTGCGCGTACTTCGAGCGCCACGGGAGCCCCTTCACCTGCGCAAACGCGGTAAAAATCCTCGTCGCGCCGGGGGCGAGCAGTTGGTTGGTGAAGCCTGCCGTCGCGTTCGGTTCGAGGAGCGCCACCGGGATGCGCGCGATCTGGGCGGCGAGCGCGATTGGACCGGCCGCATAGCCCCCGACCGCGAGGACGAGCCGCGGGCGAAGGCGGGCGAGGATGCGGGCGCTGGCGGCGGTCGCTGCGGCAGCCACGGCGCCTCCACGGAGCATGCGCGCGAGGCCGCCCCCCTTCATCGGCTCGACGTGAAGCGTCTCAAGCGTATGAATCGTTTGCGGAATCACGCGCGTCTCGATGCCGCGCTCCGTCCCGCAGAAGGTCACTTCGACGTCGGCCGCGTGGACCAGCGCATCGGCGATCGCGACGCCGGGGAACACATGGCCGCCGGTGCCGCCGCCAGCGATGAGGATGCGGGCGCTCACGAGAGCGCCTCGACGTCGCCCGGTTCCAGGCTCGGCTCCGGCTCCAAGACGTCGACGTCGGCCGATTTCCCCCGGCGACGAACCTCGGTCGGGCGCGGCGTCGGCGCATCTTCCAGGGCAACTTCAATCGGCCCTTGGCGGGAGATGTTCAGAAGAATTCCTGCCGCGGCGGCATTCACCAGAAGAGAAGATCCGCCGAAGGAGAGGAAGGGCAATGTGAGACCTTTTGTAGGGAGCAGCGAGAGGGCCACACAAAGATTGAATACGGCCTGAATGCCGAAGAGAAAACTGATGCCGTAGGCGAGGTAAGCGCCGTAGTCATCCGGTGCGCGAAGCGCCGTACGAACGCCACGGGCGACGATCAACAGGTAGAGCAGGATCAACCCGCAAATGCCGATGTAGCCGAGTTCTTCGCCAATGATTGCCGAAATGAAGTCGGTGTGGGCCTCCGGGAGGAACATCGTCTGCGTGCCGCGGCCGATTCCATGACCAAAGAAGCCGCCGGAACCGTAGCTCATCACCGATTGATAGGGCTGATAGCCGATCCCTTGCCGGTTTTGTTCGAGGTGCATCCAGGCTTCGTAGCGCTGCATGCGGTAGCTCTTGGAGAGGACGGAAACGACCGCGAAGAGGCTCCCGAGGATCGCCGCTCCAAGAATGTATCCTACACGTGCTCCAGCGACGAAGAGCATCGCGAAGGTGAGCAGGAGGAGCACGACCGCCGAACCGAAGTCGGGCTGCTTCATGCAGAGGACCATGAAGAGGCCAGCGACGAGCAGGTGGGGCAGGAAGCCGACGGTGAAGCTCTTCACCGCCTCCGCCTTTTTCGCGAGCGAATACGCGAGCCAAACGACGATCGCGAGCTTGGCGATCTCAGCGGGCTGGATGTGCACCGGCCCGATGGCGATCCAGCGCGTCGCGCCGCCGCCCGAGTGGCCGAGACCGGCGATGCACGCCGTCAGCAGGCCGCCGGTGCCGAGGAGGACCGCGTAGGTCGCCTTGTAGAGGCGGTGGTAGTCGATGCGGGAGAGTCCGAAGAGGAGAGCCAGCGCCCCGCCCGCGTACATCAGCTGGCGGGTGAGGAAGAATTCGGGGTCGTGGTGACGGGTCGCTCCAAGCACATTGCTTGCAGAATACACCATCACAACCCCGAAAAAGATCACGAAAACAAGCGCAGCGGCGAGGACGGGATCGACCGGCCCGCTCGGGCTCGTCGCGACGGGGGCGGCCGCCGTCTTCGAGACTTTCGGAACGAGCGGGGCGACGTCGAGGGGGGCCGCTTCAAAGGTCTCGCGCGTCACGCGGACATTTCGGAAGGCCATCATGACGCCACCGCCAGCGCACGCACCGAAGCGACGAAGGCATCGCCGCGATGTTTGTAGTCGCGGAACATGTCAAAGCTCGAACAGGCCGGCGAAAGCAGGACGGCATCCCCCGGTTTTGCGAGCGAAAACGCTTGCTTAACCGCCTCGTCCATGGTCGCTGCGTGGGCGACCGCGACCGCCCCTTCGACGGCGCTCTGGATCGCCCCGGCCGCCTCGCCGATCACCACGCAGGCGCGTCCGCGGTCGGCAAGCGCGTCACGGAGCTCGTCGTAGCCCCCTTGCTTGTCGCGGCCGCCGGCGACGAGGACCGCCTTCGCCTCGGCGAGGCCGCGGAGCGCGGTGACCGCCGCGCCGACGTTGGTCCCTTTGGAATCGTCGTAAAAACGGACCCCCGCCACCTCAGCCACAAAGGCCATGCGGTGACTGAGTCCTTCAAAGATGGCGAGGGTCTCACGAATGATTTCCGGTGAGATCCCGAGGTCGCGAGCCGCCGCAATCGCCGCGGCGACGTTTCGCGCGTTGTGGGCCCCTTGGAGGCGGATTGGCGCGCGCAGGTAAATTTCGCCATCGCGACGATCGACAATCTCACCATCGGTGACGCGGACGTCGGCATCGACGGAGGTCCCGAAGGTCACGATGCGCGCGCCACCGCGTTTTGCTTGTGCAAGACAAACCGCAGAAGCATCGGCGTCGTCACTCGGAACAATAGCGATATCCTCCGCCGTCTGCTGGAGAAACATGTTCCCCTTGGCATCCGCGTAGTCGCCCATCCCCGCGTACCGGTCGAGATGATCGGGGCTCACGTTGAGGAGGAGTGCGGCGCGCGGGCGGAAACGCTCCACGCGCTCCATCTGGAAACTCGAGACCTCAAGGATGACCGTCGAGAAGCGCTCGTCGATGTGGGGAGCGAGCGGCTCGCCGAGGTTCCCCCCACAGAACACCGGGAGATCCCCCGCTTTTTCGGCGGCGCGCTCAAACAGCGCCCCGAGGAGGCTCGTCACGGTGCTCTTGCCGTTCGTCCCACCGATCGCGACAATCGGTGCAGGTTGCACCAAAAGGCGCGTCGCGAGCTCGATCTCCCCCCATACGGGGATGCCGGCGGCAACGGCTGCATCGATGACCGGGAGCGGCGGAACCCCCGGCGAGACGACGACGCAATCGACAGCGAGCGGGAAGTCGTGGTCGCCAAGGTGGAGGCGAAGTGCCGGGTGCTCAGGCATCGGCGGCGTCAGCGACGAACGGGCGTCGTTGGCGAGCACAAAGGCGCCACGATCGAGGAGCGCCGCGACCGCCGCGCGACCGCTCAACCCGAGACCGATCACCACAACCTGTTTTCCGCGAACGTCGTGCATAGGCCTCTTCAACGAACCTTCAGGCTCATCAACGCAAAGAGCGCGAGGAGAATCGAAATGATCCAGAACCGAACGATAACCTTCGGCTCCGGCCACCCCTTCTTTTCGAAATGATGGTGAATCGGTGCCATGAGGAAGATCCGCTTCCCCGTCGTCTTAAACCAGAAGACCTGGATAATGACGCTCACGGCCTCAATAAAGAAGACGCCGCCAAGGAAGATCGAAAGGATCTCATTCTTGGTAAACACCGCGAGCATCCCGAGCCCGCCGCCAAGCGCTAGCGCGCCGACGTCCCCCATGAAGACCTGCGCAGGATAGGTGTTATACCAGAGGAAACCGATGCCGGCACCGATCATCGCCCCACAGAATACGGCGAGCTCGCCCATGGAAGCGACGTTCGGAATATCCAAATATTCTGCAACGATGAACTTCTTGGAGAGGCCAGCGATGCCGAAAGTTGCCCCCGTCAAGTAGGACCAAATCAGGTACGTACCCGCATTGATCATGACGGGGCCGATGGCGAGGCCGTCGAGACCGTCGGTCAGATTGACGGCATTGCTCATCGCCACAACGACGAAAACAGCAAAGGGGAGATAGAGCCAAATTGGCAGATTGATCGGGTGCTTATCGAAGGCGACAAACGGCAATGCGAGCCGCGTGCGGAGTTCCCACCAGTCGGCGGGGACCGCGTCCTTCTTCAGGAAGACATAGCTAAGCACGCCTGCCCCAATGAGAATCTGGCCAATCAGCTTGTAGCGCCCCGCCAAACCGGCGGTATTCTTCGCATTGATCTTGAGATAATCGTCGAGGAAGCCGATCACGCCGTAACCAGCAGTGACCGCCGTCGTCGCCCAGACGAAGGGGTTTCGCGGATCGGCCCAGAGGATCGTCGGTCCGAGGACGCTCATGAGAATGAGCGCGCCCCCCATCGTCGGCGTCCCCTGCTTTTTCAGGTGGGTCGCCGGGCCGTCGTTGCGGACGACCTGCCCGATCTGCTTGCTCTGAAGGCGCCGGATGAACCAGGGGCTGACGAAGAAGCTGATGAGCATCGCCGTCGTCGTCGCGGCGAGGACGCGGAACGGCACATAGCGGAGAACATTGAGAAATCCGAGCCAGTCGTGCCGGTGGAGCGGGAAGAGGAGCTCGTAGAGCACTCAGGCCTCGCCTTTCGAGGGGGCAAGGAGGCGCTCGACGACGACTTCGGTGGCAACGCTTCGGGAGGCTTTCACGAGGACCGCGTCTCTATCGCGGAGGACCGACGGGGCAAAATTCGCGGTGTCGTGGGAATCCCTACATCGGTACCCTGGAATTCCCGCCGCTTCGGCGACGGCGACGATGCGGTCGGCGAGGCCCCCGCAGGAGATCACGAGGTCGATCTTGGCAGCGACGAGCGCGCGACCGATACGGTCGTGAGCCTCTTCGGCATGTGCGCCAAGCTCCCGCATTTCCCCAAGAATTGCGACCGTACGCCGACCAGTCGCTGCCAGCTCGGCAAGGAGCGCGATCCCTGCCTCCATGCTCTCCGGGTTCGCGTTGTAGGTGTCGTCGAGGAGCAGGCGCTCGGCGGCCCCTTCGCGGAGCGTGGCGCGACCGACAAGCTGCATCGCCGCATCGGCGAGGGCCGCTTCGCATTCCTCTGCAGAATACATGGTTTTGGCCAGCGCCTCGGCCGCGGCGAGGGCGGCAACAAAGTCAACAGCCTGGGCCTCCCCGGGGAGCGGCGATCGGCAGGAAAATTCGTCGCCATCTCGTGCGATCCTGAGGTGGGCCCCATTGAAGTCGATCGCGCGAGAGACGAGACGAACGTCGGCGACCCCGCGCCCAAAACGGCGGATTTCTGACGCCTGTGGGGCACGTGGCGCCTGGGCGGCCGCGCGCCTGTCGTCGGCGTTCACGATGAGCGTCCCACCGCGCCTCACCCCCTCGTAGAGGGCCCCTTTCTCGCGAGCGACCCCTTCAATGCCGCCGACCCCCTCCGTGTGCGCAAAGCCGACGTTCACCACGACCGCGACGTCCGGCGACGCAATCTGTGCAAGATGCATCATTTCGCCAGGAATGCTCATCCCCGCCTCAAGGACGAGGAAGCGGGTCGCCGGCGTGGCGGTGAAGACCGTCATCGGCAAACCGATGCGATTATTAAGATTTCCTTGCGTCGCCGCCGTTACGCCGCGGAGGCGGAGGAGGGCCGCGGTAAGCTCCTTCGTGGTCGTCTTCCCGGCGCTCCCGGTGATGGCGACGACCGGAAGGCCGAGGCGCGTTCGGTGGGCCGCGGCGAGGGCGCCGAGAGCCAAGAGCGTGTCGGCGACGCGAAACACGACGACGTCGGCGCCTTCGACGAGAGCATCCGCAGGGAGTTCCTGCGCGACCACGACGGCCGCCGCCCCGTTCTTTACCGCCGCGGCGACGAAGCGATGGCCGTCGACCTTCTCGCCAACGAGTGCAACATACACACACCCCGGACGGCAGGACCGACTGTCGGTAAACACGCCGCGGAAGCGAGCGGCGGGCGCGGCATTGGCGACGGCGCTGGTGGCGCCGACGATTTCGGCGACGGTGAACGGGGCCTCGTTGACGGGGATCGGCGTAGCCATGCCGCCGACCTACTCCAACCCCACGATCCCAGGAAAATTGCCGGCTAACGGAGCGCGTCGAGCGCCCTGCGGGCGACGATGCGGTCGTCGAAGGGGTGCTTGGTGGTGCCGAGGATTTGATAGTCCTCATGCCCCTTTCCGGCGATCAAGACGACGTCGCCCCGCTGGGCCGCTTCAATCGCCGCCTCGATGGCGGCGGCGCGATCGAGGAGCGCGAGCGTTCCGCGTCGGGTATTTTTCAGGTCGGCGCGCGAAATCGTTGGGACGCCAAGCGTTTCGAGGGCGGCGAGGATCGGGCGGGCGATCGCTTCGGGCTCCTCCGTTCGCGGATTGTCGTTGGTCACGAGGGCGACGTCGGCCCCGCGACCGACAGCGAGCCCCATCGGGCCCCGCTTGGTCGCGTCGCGATCGCCACCGCAGCCGAAAATGCAGATCAAACGCCCCCCAGGGGCGACGGCCGGCCGGAGCGCTTCGAGGACGCGGACGAGCGCATCGGGGGTGTGGGCGTAGTCGACGAAGACGGGGACTTCCCCGATTTGCGACACCGGCTCCAGGCGGCCGGGTGCGCCAATCAACGTGGGAAGAAGAGCTTCCGTCAAACGGAGATCATGATCAAACAAACGCACAATCCCGAGCGCCACAACGAGGTTTTCCAAGTTGTGACGACCGACGAACGGGACGACGCTTCGAAGGTCGCCATCGGGCGTAGCCAAGACGACCTCGGTATGAATTCCGACACGCTTCGCCGCGCGTACGAAGAGGTCGGGTGGGCGAACACCTGGAATTTCTCCGTCCGGCGAGACAGCGAGCTTGGGGACGTGGAGCCCAGCGAAGAGCGTCGCTCCGAAGGAGTCGGAAGTGTTCACGACGGCGGCGCCCGGTCCAAGCTCGGTGAAGAGCTTCGCCTTCGCAGCACCGTACGCCTCCATGGTGCCGTGAAAGTCCAAATGATCCTGGGTAAGATTTCCAAAAGAGGCGACACGGAAGCGAACACCATTCACGCGACCGAGCTCGATCGCGATGCTAGAGACTTCCATCGCCACGGCGTCGGCCCCGCGGACGCGCAGGTCGTCGAAGGTGCGTGCTAGGGCGTCCCCCTCGGGGGTCGTATGGGAGGGGGCCGCGGCGTAGGTGCCGAGGCCGACGCCGACGGTGCCGAGGGTGGCACAGGAGGGGCGACCAGCGAGGCCATCGAGGAGGCTGCGCACGAGATGGGTCGTCGTCGTCTTCCCATTCGTGCCGGTAACCCCTGCAATTTCTAGAGAAAAGCTTGGATGCCGGTAGATGGCCGAGGCGAAGAAGCCGAGGGCGCGGGCGACATCGTCGACGAGGATCGTCGGCACAGGGATGGCGGCCGGATCGACGCTCCCCCGCTCGGCAAGGAGTGCCTGCGCCCCCGCCGCGACCGCCGCCGCGACGAAGCGTGTGCCATCGCTCGCCTGCCCGCGTCGCGCGACGAAGAGGTCCCCCGCCTGGACCGCGCGGGAATCCTGCTGAATGCCAGAAACAAACGTCGTTTCTGCGCCGTGGAGCGTCGCCCCCGTCGCGGAAACTTCACGCATCAAATCGCGAAGCGAAAGATCCAAACGCCGCTCCGGGGGGCTCACGATCCCGGCTCAAAGACGAGATGCACCTTCGAGCCCTTCGGAACGCGGGTCCCCGCCGCCGGCTGCTGACGAACAAGGCGCCCGGTCCCTTCCATCTCGGGGAGGAGCCCCAACTTCGTAAGGCGAAGGAGGGCCTCACGAGCAGGAAGTGACGTCAAATCAGGAACTTCTGAGGCACCTGGCGCCGGCGGCCCGAAGCTTGTGTCGGTCGGCGGGGCGAGCGTCGAGGGCGGTGAGGGTCGAAGGGCGTCGAGGGCACGATCGGCGACGTCGTCCTTCCGCGAAATGTCGGCGAGCTTCGCGCTGCCCTTGAAGGGGGTAACCCCGAGGTAGCGGAGCGACGACTCGGCGACGCGGCGAAAGACGGGGCCGGCGAGATCGCCGCCGTAGCGGCCGATCATCGGTTCATCGAGGACGACGGCGACGACCACCTTAGGTTTGTCTGCCGGCACAAAACCGACGAAACTTGCAATGTATTTGTCTTCCGAATAGCGGCCGGTCGCCGGATCTGCCTTTTGAGCGGTCGCCGTCTTCCCCGCCACGCGGTACCCGGGAATGGCCGCCTCGACGCCGGTGCCGCCGTCTTCGACGACCGCCGTGAGCATCTCGGCGACCGTCTTGGCCACGCTCCGTGGGACGACCTCTCGACGTACGTGGGGGACGTTCTCGCGGAGCGTCTGCCCACGGGCATCGGTCACGCGGCGGACCAGAATCGGTTCCATCAATTTCCCACCGTTGGCGATCGCCCCCATCGCCATCGCGAGCTGCATCGTCGTGACGCCAATGCCCTGGCCGAACGAAGCGGTCGCCGTCTCGACCTCCACCCAGGGGCGGCCGCGGGGTCGAAGAATGCCGCCCGACTCGCCGGGGACCGGGAGACCGGTCGGCTCGCCAAATCCGAAACGACGGAAGGCGCCGTACAATTCCGGTTCTCCGAGCCGTAGCGCGATCTTCAAGGTACCAATGTTCGAACTCTTTGCGAGAATCTGCGTCGGCGTGAGCAGGTCATTCTCGTGGGTATCGTGGATTTTCGCCCCGGCGAGCTCGTAGTAGCCGTGCTCGCAGTAGATCTTCTCGTTCTCGGCGAGGACCCCCTTCGAGAGCGCTGCCGCAAAGGTGAAGACCTTCATGACGGAGCCGGGCTCGAAGCGATCGACAACGGCGTGGTTCAGCCGGGTGTCGTCCTTCGTCGGAATGAAGTCGTTCGGATTGAAGCCCGGTGCCGATGCAAGTGCAAGAATTTCCCCGGTTTCTGGATCGAGAACGACAATGCTTGCCCCACGTGTCTCGTAGGTCTTGAGGGCCGCTTCGATCTCGCGCTCGGCGACGTGCTGGATCCCCTCGTCGATGGCGAGCTCGATGCCGTGGCCGGTCGCCGCGTCTTCGGCGTGGGCGCCGTCGTCGCCCCCCTTGGAAGCCTCCACGGCATGCCCCTGAAGTTCTTCGTCGAGGGCGAGTTCGAGTCCCTCTTGACCGGACCCGTCGGGGGCGACGCGCCCGAGGACAGGCCCGAGCAGGGTGCGCGCCGGATAGTAGCGCTGCCCCTCGCCGTCGATGGAGAGGCCCTTCAAGGGCTTTGCGTTCGGATCGGTCTTGCGCGGATCGACGAGCGCCTGGACGGCGGCAACTTCCTCGGCGGAAAGGCGCCGCTTGATCCACTGAAAACGCTTCTTTTTCGAGAGCTTCTGGTAGAGATCGTGCTCGTCGAGAGCGAGCGGTTTCGCGAGTGTGCGCGCAGCGTCCATGAGCGCCTGCGCCTGTGCCTCCTGCCCTTCGACACCATGGAGGAGCTCGGCGACGTCGACGGAGAGCGACGGGACTTCAATGCTGACCGCAAAGGGAGTGCCGTGGCGGTCGGAAATGGTGCCGCGTTTCGGTGCAACATGCAGCTTTCGCTTGCTCTGTGCTTCGGCGGCGGCCCGCCAAGCGTGCCCCTCCTCGACCTGAACGCGCCAGGCGGTCGACGCGAGCGCGCCGAAGCCGGAGGCGACGAGCACAAGCAGGGCCCCCATGCGAAAGCGAATCCATTTCGCGCGGTTCGGGTCGAGGTTCCTCATGGGGTCGCCGGCCGATCCTGGGCAACGACGCTCCCCGCGGGGCGAGCGACGCTCGTGGCCGGTGCCGCGCTCTGCTTAACGCCGTTCATCATCACAATGCGATCGTCGGTCGGCGGCGCCATGCCGAGCAGCGAACGGGCGACCGTCTCCACGCGCTCGGGCGTTTTGTAGCTAGCCGCCTCAAGGGCGAGCACGCGCTGCACCTCTCTCAATCGAGCCTGTTCTGCGCGCGCCTTAGCCAATTCCTGGTTCGCTTCAACAACACGACCGCGCAGCGCCAAATGCACAACAAATGCCGATCCAGTGGCGGCAACGGCGAGCGTCCACGTGAGCAGGAACGCGCGATGAATGATGCGCGCCTTGGGGCGAGCGGCCCCGGGGTGCGGTGCAGCCGCCGTCGCGCTCATTCGTCCCCCGCTTCGGTGACCGTCGTGCGCGTCAGCTTCTTTCCGCCGCGGCGAGCGAGGTAACGATCGTGGCCGGTCTCCACTTTGGCGACCACCTCGGCCTCGTCCTCGGCGCCGACCCGTGCCGCCACGCGGAGCTTGGCGCTCCGTGCGCGGACGTTGAGCGCCTGCTCATCGTCGGAAGGGATAATCGGCTTCCGTGAGACCCCTTCAAAGGACTCGCGCAAGGAAAAAGCCTGTTTGATCTTGCGATCTTCGAGCGAATGAAAGCTAATGATCGCAGCCCGTCCGCCGGGGCGAAGCACCTGCGGGATCGCGGTGAGGAGCGCGTCGAGTTCGTCGAGCTCACGGTTCACGGCGATGCGGAGCGCCTGGAAGGTGCGCGTCGCCGGGTCGACGCCGCCGACACGCACCGGCCCGACGGCGCGCACGATGGCACGGCGGAGGTCGAGGGTCGTCCGCAGCTCCCCTTCCGCCGACGCCTTCTTCACCGAGCGGGCAATGCGGCGGGAACGGCGCTCGTCGCCGTAGTGAAAGAGCACATTGGCGAGCTCGTCGTCGCCGAGGCGCTCAATCATTTCGAGGGCGGTTTCGCCGCTCGTCGTATCCATCCGCATGTCGATCGGCCCTTCGCGGCGGAAGCTCATTCCGTAGCGGGCGTCGTCGAGTTGGGGAGAAGATACACCTAGATCGGCACAGATCCCATCGATGCAGGACACACCGAGTGCTCCAAGGACCTCCGCGAGGCGGGAAAACGGCGCGGCGATCGGGATGAAGCGCTCGCCAAAGGGGGCGAGGCGTTCGCTTGCGGCGGCGCGGGCGTTGGCGTCGCGATCGATGCCGTATACGCGCACCGTCGGGTGCGCGGCGAGGATCGCTTCCGTGTGCCCACCGCCACCGAGAGTCGCATCGACGATTCGAGGAAATTCACTGGTCGCGGTTGTGTCGACGAGGCCGGCAAGGACCGCCTCGGCGACTTCGCCACGAAGCACCGTTTCGTGCTGAAAGCTCACGATCGAATCCTCGCCTTCCACATCTTCAGAAAAGACCCACTCGTCGTCGCCGACGCCGAGGAGCCCAGGGAGTGCAAGCTGGGCCGATTTCATAGGCCAAGCTCTGCGAGGCGGCCGGCGATGTCGGCGCGCTCGTCTTCGGTGGTCTCGAAGGCGCGCTTCCACGCGTCTTTGTCCCAAAGTTCTGCGTACTTCCCGGACCCTGCCCAGATGACGTCCTTGACGAGACCGGCGTGCTCACGGAGGGTCGGCGGGATGAGGATCCGTCCGTTGTCGTCGACATCGCACTCGACGGCCCCCGACACATAGATGCGTCGGAGCTTCTGAACCGCGCGATCGAACTGGGGGAGCTTCGCGAGCTTCTCCTCGAAGGCGTTCCACTCGGGGATCGCGTAGGCGACGAGGCACGGGTCGAGACCGGAGGTCAGCATGATGCGCCGCTCGCTCCCCGAGGCCCCCGCGACGGCCCCCAGCGACGCAAGGACTTCTCGGTAGCGAGCTGGCAAGCTCGTCCGTCCTTTCGCGTCGATGGTGTGCTCGTAGCGCCCGCGAAACATCGATCCCTCGCCGTCCGACAATCACGAAAGAGCGGGGTCACCGGGCGCTGGGGGCGCCAAGTGCCTGGGCGTCGCGGAAGCGCGCGCTCAGGGGCCCTCGTGAGGACTCGATGCGAGGACCGCATCGAGAGCGATAAGAATCCGGGCGTTTGCAGCACATTCCCCCGCGTCCGGGTGGCCATGGGCTGGTTTGGCACTTTTTCCCACCGATTCGCCGAACCTATGGGAACCGCTTTCCCACTGTCAACAAAAGCCGGCCCCCTGAACGGGCGCTCCTCCAGCTTTTTCACTGATCTCCGATCAGAAATCGGATCGTCGCTCAATCGCGCTAAACGGATGAACAGGTGGGAAGTGGCGCGGGGCGCGATGGGAGGGACCCCCTGACAGCCGATGGACGAGAAACGCCCCTGCCATCGGCAGAGGCGATTCGTTGGTGCATGAACTATCGGGCTTTGAGCGCGATGGAAAGGGCGATCTCGCGCGCCAGGATCGCCCACGAAAAAGTCCGGCCCCCGCGAAGGTGCCGGACTGGACGTCACCGGTGAACTGGCGTTTCGCCGCGCGGAGAACGCGTTTGTCTCCGCCCGGCGAGCCGGCTCGGAGAACGCGTTGGCAAAGAATTCCGCGCCGTCTCCCGCTTCGCGGACGGACGCGTCACTCCGCGAGGAGGTGCTTCGCGATCACGAGGCGCTGGACTTCGCTCGTCCCCTCGCCGATTTCGCAGAGCTTGGCGTCGCGGAGGTGGCGCTCAACGGGGAATTCCCGTGTGTACCCATAACCACCGTGGACCTGGAGCGCCTTGTTGATGGCGCGGCTGGATGCCTCGGAAGCGAACAGCTTCGCCATGCTCGCTTCCTTCGAATAGGGGCGCCCCTCGTCAGCGAGCCACGCGGCGCGATAGACGAGGAGACTCGCGGCGTCGAGCTCGGTCTTCGCGTCGGCCAACATCCATTGAATTGCTTGGAAATCAGCGATGGCGCGACCGAACTGCTTGCGATCTTTGGCGTAGGTCACGGCAGCATCGAGGGAGCCGTAGCCGAGGCCCAACGCCATCGCGGCGATGGAAATTCGGCCGCGGTCGAGGATTTTCATCGTGTCGATGAAACCGTGATCGATCTCGCCGACGCGCTGGGAGTCGTCCACGATGCAATCCTCAAAGGTGAGTTCGCAGGTGTCCGAAGAGCGGCAGCCGAGCTTCTCGAGGTGCTTGCTTGCGCGAAACCCCGGCGTTCCCCGGTCGACGACGAAGGCGGTGATCCCCTTCTGCTTGGGGACGTCGAAGTTGGTCTTGGCAAGCACAACGCAGAAGCCGCCGACGCTCCCCTGCGTGATGAACATTTTGGTGCCGTTGATGCCCCACCGACCGTCAGCAGTGCGCTTGGCGGTCGTCGCGAGGCCCGAGGAATCGCTTCCGGAGCCGGGCTCGGTGAGCGCCCAGGCGGCCAACCACTCGCCGCTCGCCGCTTTCGGGAGGTACTTCTGCTTGAGGGCTTCCGAGCCAAACGAAAGAATGTGGCCGGTTCCGAGACCGTTGTGGCTCGCCACGGTGAGCGAGAGCGAGCCGTCAACACGGGCGAGCTCTTCGACGCAAATCGCGTAAGAGGTGGTATCCATTCCAGATCCGCCGAACTCCTCCGGAATACGGATCCCGAGAAGCCCAAGTTCGGCGAGCTTCGGCATGATCTCGCTCGGGAAGCGCTCCTCCTCGTCCCAGGCACGTGCGTGGGGGGCCACTTCGGCACGGGCGAAGTCGCGGACCATCTTTCGGAGAATCGCGTGGTGCTCGGCAGGCTCGAAATTCATAGCTGCGGCTTCTTAGGTCGCCGCCGGCGGTCGGGTCAATCCACGTAGACGTCTCCGACCGCGGAAATCATGCGACGCGACGTGTCACAGCAGCCGAGAAACCGGCACTGAGCGACGCCCGTTAGACCTTTGTGCAGACCGGGGTGGCGAACCCCGTGCGCTTCTTGCAATGGAAGCCGTTTGGGCATCGATCACCGGTTCCGCAGGTACGTGTACAGTACCCGGTTTCGCCCGAGAGCGCGCAGACGCCGGCGGCACAATCGCTCGCTTGGGTGCAGACCGCACCCGTGTCGGTAAGCGGCCGCGGAGAGTCGGGGGTGCCTGCCCCCTTTGCTCCACCGTCGGCCCCCTCGCGGGGCAGGCCGCTCCGCGCAAGTGCCCGTTGAACGAGCCACATCCACGCATCGGCGCGCGTGTAGATATTGTGTACGTTGGCCCCCTCGCACGATGGGCCCCCGCGCGAGACGACGCCGACGAGATCACCGGTACTTTCGTCGAGAGCCGGCCCGCCAGAGTCCCCTTGGCAGGTCGCTTCGCCGACGAGAAATTCGCCGGGCGTCGCCCGAAGGATCGGCACATGCTCGCGCACCATTTTCACGCCGGCGCCGGCACCATCGCCGCGTGCACCAAAGCCAACCGCTCGAATTCGCTCACCAACACGCGGTCCAAGCGGGCGAACAGCAATGGGGCGAACGTTGGCAAGCGGGTGATCGAGAACAATCGCGGCAATATCGGCATCACAGATCGTCGTTCCGGACGGGGCGATCACCTCCCGCCCGATGGCATCAAAGGGGGCTCCCCGGTCGTAGACGTCGCCAAGCCGAATCCCGAGGCGTGCCGGAGCGTAGCCCTCATGAACCTGGACCGTGTCCGGTGGGCACGCAATCGTCTCGCTCGTCCGCGCCACGCAATGGCGCGCAGTAAGAACAATGTCTTTGGCGATCAAGGTCCCGGTGCAAAAGCCCTCCCCATTCACGTCAACAGAAACGACCGCCGGATCGCGCCCCCGGTCGGGGACACCACGCACGATTTCTACCGTGGAAACCGAGGGATCTTCGGCGGCAGAAGCATCGGTGGCCGGCGTCGGCGCTTCGGTGACGCTCGCTTCAAAATCGGCGCACGCAGCGATCGTAGACAGGGTGGAAAAGGAGGCACAAAAGCCGAGGAGCAACGCGGAAAGGCGATTCACAGACAAAGAACTTCCCGCAAAGAGACGGGGCGCCCGAAGGTGGGCGCTGGCGCTCGATGCGGGATTGTCTACTGAAACCGGCGTGCCAAACGAGAAACGCAGCGTTTTCCGCGATTTCGCGCTGCATCCCCCCTGGCCCTCGGCCGTTTAGCCTGGCCCGTGCCAGGGGGGCGAACCGTCAGCCGCGCGGCTGCACGTTGTCGCGGACCCAGGTGATGATGCCTTCGAGCGGGGTGCCTGGGGTGAAAATGCCCTTCACGCCCGCCGCTTCGAGGCGGGTCTTGTCGCTCTCGGGAATGATTCCGCCGCCGAAGACGACGATGTCGTCGACCCCCTTTGCACGGAGCGCCTCCATAACCGCAGGGAAGAGCGTGTTGTGGGCGCCGCTCATGATCGAAAGGCCGACGGCGTCGACGTCCTCTTGAACAGCGGCATTCGCAATCATTTCGGGCGTTTGATGGAGACCCGTGTAGACGACTTCGTAGCCGGCGTCACGAAGCGCACGGGCGACGACCTTTGCGCCACGATCGTGCCCATCGAGCCCGGGTTTGGCGACAAGAATGCGGAGCTTTCGTTCGGCCATAGTCGCCTTATGGCAACATTCAGGCCCCTTCACAAGCGCACTATTTGGCCGGCTTTTTCCCAGAGACCGACGCCGGGATCTCGACGGTGATCGGGTAGGTCGCTTCGCCCCGCGCCAGCGTGCCGCTAACCGAACTCCGACCGGCACCGATCGCGCGGAGCACGATGGCGGTCGCGTCGGCGACGCTCGCGACCTTCTGGCCGTCGACGTGGGTGAGGACATCGCCGTCGGCGACACCGAGGGCGCTCGCGCCGTGGACCTCGATCCCCTTCGCGACCGGTGTACCTTGCACATTTGCACGTTTGGCAAAACGGACGATGGTCGCCGCCGGGATAAAGATCCCCTTCGGCAACGGCTTTTTTCCAAGGGTTCCGAGTTCTTGACCTGTTGTACTTCGTGCGGGGAACAGCGAGAGTCGCCCTGCATCCGTAGCCGCAAGTCGCGCCTCGCGGGGCCGCAGCGCGAGCCGCGGGTCCTCGATGGAAGGGGGCCCCTCCGCAAAGCGAACGTCGAGCGGCTCATCTTCGTGAGCGTCTCCCGGGGCGTCAAAAAACAGCTCCGCGTGGGCCGGCGGGGGTATCGCACGCGGGTGGTCGATCGCAGCATGCAAGCTTGCGGCGACCCGCGTGGCGATCCCCTCAACGGCAAGGCGCCCGCCGACAACACCAACCACAAGGGCAAGCGCTGCCCCCCCGACGAGCACGCGCTTGTGTCCGCCCGGCGAGATGCAGGATCGGAGAACGCGCCCCTTCGTCGCGGTTTCTGAATTCGACGGCATTTGGTCGCTCACGAGAACGGAGGGTACGCCCAGAGCAACGAAAAAGCCCCGAGAAACTCGGGGCTTTTCTTCACTTCGCGGGGGGCGCTTTCGCCTCACCCGCGTCGTCATCATCGTCGTCGTCGTCGTCATCGTCATCTTCCAAGTCCGGCAGCTCGGGCTCAGACTCGTAGACGCGACCTTCCTTCTCGGCGACCTGACGGTCCTTTTCGCGCTGGGCCTTAAGGAGTGCCACACGCTGCATAATCGCCGGCTTCGGGGCGACCATGACGGTCATCGTTCGCGCTTCCATCATCGCACGCGACTCAATGTTCGCGATGTCTTCCAGCTTCGGAAGGATGAAGGTGAGCTGCTCTTGCGCCTTTTCCGGGTGGGTAATTTCGCGACCGCGGAAGCGGACCGTGAACTTCACCTTGTGGCCGGCTTCAATGAAGCGGCGGGCGGCGCGGACCTTGAAATCGAGGTCGTGGTCGTCCGTCTTCGGGCGAAGCTTCACTTCCTTGATTTCGACGACGGTCTGCTTGCGCTTCGCCTCGGCGGTCTTCTTTTTCTCTTCGTACTTGTACTTGCCGAAGTCGAGGATTTTGCAGACCGGCGGCTCCGCCTTTGGGTTCACCTCAACGAGGTCGAGCCCCTGTTCCTGCGCCATCCGGAGCGCTTCGTGCGTCGTGAGAACGCCGAGCATGTCGCCGTTGGCCGCAATGACACGGACCTCCGGAACACGGATTCGGTGATTGACGCGGATTTGAAAACCGCCGCGCTGCTGATTGCGCGGATCGAAGCGGGGACGACCCATGGCCATGGACTTACGAAGACCTCCAGATAGGCGACCGGGAAACGTTTCGGTCTGCGGGGCACGAAGCCCAAGAACAGCCGAAACAAAAGAGAAACACCCGGACCGGCGGCGCCATGGTTTCAGGCATGGCGCTACCGGTCAACGAAGAAAGGGCGTCGGCTAGGCTTTCGAGGCGATTTCTTCGGCGAGGAGCTTGGCGAAATCGTCGATCGCCATCGCGCCGAGCTCGCCGCGGTCCCGCGATCGGACGCCGAGCGTGCCGTTTTCGGCCTCCTGTTGACCGACGACGAGCATGTACGGATACCGAGCGAGGCGGGCGTTGCGGATCTTCGCGCCGAGTTTGTCCGAGCTCGTGTCGACGTCGACCTTGAGGCCGAGCGATCGAAGCTTGGCGTGGACGGCGGCGGCGTAGGGATCGGCCTTGTCGCTGACGGTGACGATGATCGCCTGCTTCGGCGCAATCCAGCTCGGGAAATTGCCGCCGCAGTGCTCGAGGTAGACGCTGAAGAAGCGCTCCAAAGAGCCGAGGATGGCGCGGTGGAGCATGATCGGCTGGTGCTCCTTGCCGTCGGCGCCGATGTACCCAAGCTCGAAGCGCTCGGGGAGGTTCGGGTCGTACTGGATCGTCCCAAGCTGCCAGGAGCGCTTGAGCGCGTCTTTGACGTGGAATTCGATCTTCGGACCGTAAAAGGCCCCTTCGCCGGGCAGGTATTCAAAGGGCAAACCTGCCGCCTTCAAACCGGCCTCAAGCGCCCCTTCCGCGCGATCCCATTCCTCTTCCGTACCGATACGCTTCTCGGGGCGGAGGGCAAGCTTGATCGAAATGTCTTCGAACTTGAAGACATTGTAGACGCCATAGAGCATCTTGATGAACTGCTCGATTTCCGGCGAAACCTGCTCGGGCGTGCAGAAAATGTGGGCGTCATCCTGGCAGAAGGTGCGCACCCGGGAGAGCCCGTGAACGACGCCGCCGCGCTCGTAGCGATGAAGCCGCCCGAAGTCGGCCATGCGCCACGGGAGCTCCCGATAGCTGCGCTTGCGTTGCCCGAAGATCACGCAGTGCGAGGGGCAGTTCATCGGTTTGAGGGCGAACGACTCCTCCCGCAGCGTCTTGTAGAAGGGCTGGCCGGTTTCGGGGTCGTTGTCGAAGCGTTCCCGCTCGGACATCTCCGCGTCTTCGAGGACGTCTTCCGTCCAGAGACGGTACATGTTCTCGTTGTAGTTTCCGAGGTGACCGGAGGTACGGAAGAGCTTCGGGTCAAAGCCTTGTGGAGTAATTACCTCGTCGTAGCCTTGAACGTCGTAGAGGCTACGGACGTAGGTGACGAGCTGGTTGTAGACGTGGGCCCCCTTTGGAAGGAAGAAGGGCATCGCCGGGGCAACGTCGTCAAAGAAGAAGAGTTCGAGCTCTTTTCCAAGCTTGCGATGGTCGCGGGCTTTTGCTTCTTCGAGGCGCTTCAAATGCGCATCGAGATCCTCTTTCGAGGCAAATGCCGTCCCATAGATGCGCTGGAGCATCGGGTTCTTTTCGTCACCACGCCAGTAGGCTCCAGCGACGCTCATGAGCTTCACGGCCCCGAGGAGGCCGGTGCTCGGGACGTGGGGACCTTCGCAGAAGTCGATCCACACGTTCGGGACCGGACGGCCATCATTGCCTAACAGATGTGCAAGTGGTGATTTCCCGGAGGCTAGCGCAGCCTTCTCCTCCGTATCAAGAAGCGCCCTGTTCGTTGTATGCGCATAGACGCTGAGCTCGGCATCTCGAGAAATTCCGTTAATGATTTCGGTTTTGAAGGTCTCTCCCATCCGCTCAAACACGGTCATCGCAAAGTCACGGGAGAGTGAATATCGCCGAAAGACGCCGTTCTGCTTAATGATACGCCCCATCTCCTTTTCGATCTTGGTCAGATCTTCTTCGGAGAAGGTGCCTTCGGCGCGGGAGAAATCGTAATAGAAACCGTCTTCGATCGCCGGTCCGATGGTGACCTTGGTCCCCGGGAAGAGGCGCTGGACGGCGTCGGCCATGACGTGGGCCGCCGAGTGGCGAATGACGCGCAGGCCATCGTCCTCCGTCGCGCGGACCAGCTGGAGCTCCTCGGCGGTCGCCGTCAGCGGCGTGTGGACGTCAAAAATCTTCCCGTGCAGACGCACGGCGACGACGTCTTTGTCGAGTTTGCCCAAGAGTTCGCGAGCGGTTTTCCTCTCCATGCGCCTCGCCTACCACATTCGCGAGGGGCGGTGGCCGGTCGTTCCGCGGGGAAGCGCGCAGGTTTGCAAGATCGTTTCGGCAACGGGTCCGTTCGAGGCGCCCGATGAAATTGCTTCGCCTCACTTTTGCCGTCGCCCCCCTCGCCCTCACAGCCCTCGCCGCGTGCGCGGCCTCGTCGCCGGCAGCCGCCGTCGCTCCAGCAACGCCACCGGAGGCGCTCGTCGGCACCCGCGAACAAATCGCAGACCGGGCGGTGGCCTGCGCCGCTCAGTCCCCCTTCTTTGGAAAGGGCGTGGGGGGATCGCCCCTTCGCAGCGCGAAGGAGGCGCACGTCGAACCGCAAAAAAGCGTTATGAATTTGTGGCTTGTGCACCTGCCGGAGACGACGGCGACCACGCGCCCGAGCGGCCTTGACCTGTACGTAAGCGGCCGCGACGGCGCCTGCAGTATGGCGCCGATGGATTGAGTTCCGTTAGCATTCCCCAATGAACTACCGCGAGAGCGCCGAAACGATTCTGGTCGCCGCCTCCAATGGCGAGGTGATTGCCCGCGACCTTCGGAGCGGCCGACGGCGCTGGATCTTCGCGCTGCCGCAAGCCCCGGAGGCGCCCGTGGGAACGGTCGCCTCCGCGCTCACGCGGGTCGCCATTTCTCAAGGAATCGTGCTGGTTTTCGGCGTCGAAACGGTCGCTGATCGGCGGCGCACCTACGGCTTTGGCGCCCTCCACGTGTTGGTCGCCCTCGACGTCCAGGACGGGCGCATTCTTTGGCGGAACGTCCTCTACGAGGCCGATCAGGCGCACCCGCCGGGGACGCTCCTCGTGGAAGAAGGGGTCGCGGTGGCGACGACCGCCTACGCGACCGCCGCCTACGAAATTGCCGGCGGGAAGCTCCTTTGGGCGGAGAAGAACCGACCGTTGCCAGACCACGCTGAAGGGGTCTCCCCGGCGTGTGGCGTCGCGCTGGCGGTCGCCGGGAACGCCGTCCAGGCCGACGCCGCCGGCTAACCGCGGAGGCGGGCGTTCACCGCCGACGCGACCCGTCGCCCGTCGGCGAGGGCCCACACGACGAGGGATGCGCCTCGGGAGGCATCCCCTGCAACATACACATTGTTTCGGGAGGTCTCGCCGGTCTGCGGGTCGGCGACAATGCGACCGCGCCCATCCACAGAAACCCCTGTTTTGGTGAGCATATCAACCATCTCAACCGCGACGAATCCCGTCGCGACGAACAGGTGATCGGCATGGAGCGTGAATGCGCTTTCGGGGACGTCGGTCAGGCGACCATCGATGTACTCTACACGTACAAGCTCCAACCCGGCGAGGCGGGTCCCGCTTGCGTCGGCGACGAGGCGGGTGGTCCGTACGGCGAAGGTGCGCGTGCAGCCTTCGTCGTGGCTCGTCGAGGTTCGGAGGGTCATCGGCCAGGCGGGCCAGAGGTCGCTTGCGCCGCGCTCTTGGGGCGGTTCTGGCAGCAATTCTAGCTGGGTGACGCTGGCAGCGCCGTGGCGGTTCGACGTCCCGACGCAGTCGGCGCCGGTGTCACCACCGCCGAGGACGACAACATGCTTCCCATGCATATTGCACAGATTTGGGCGATCACCGGCGACTTCTCGGTTCTGGGCTTCGAGAAAATCCATCGCGTACTGGACCCCGACAAGAGACGCCCCGTCGACGCTGGCGCCGGAAACGGTCGTCGACAGGCCGAGCGGCCGCGGGACACGGGCCCCGACGGCGAGAACTACCGCATCGTAGTCGGCGGCAAGCGCTTCAAGTTCCAGGTCTTTTCCGAGCGCGACGCCGACGCGAAAGGCGACCCCTTCGGCTTCGAGCTGCCGCTGCCGGCGATCAATCAGCTCTTTTTCGAGCTTAAAATCGGGAATTCCGTAACGAAGCAGTCCGCCGATTCGATCGTCGCGTTCAAATACGGTAACTGCATGCCCAGCGAGGGCGATGTTTCGGGCGGCGGCGAGGCCGGCGGGCCCGGAACCGACAACAGCGACGCGCTTCCCCGTTTCCGGGGCTCGGGGCAGCGGCGCAGCATCGTAGGTAAGGGCGAGGTGGCGCTCGACGTCCTTGATCGTCACCGGCTCGCCGCGCAGATTGAGGACGCAGGACGCTTCGCAAGGGGCCGGACAGATGCGTCCGGTCATCTCCGGAAAGTCGTTGGTCGCAAGGAGTCGCTCGCGCGCTTCGTCGTCGCGACCTTGGTAGACAAGGTCATTGAACTCGGGGATCAAGTTTCCAAGGGGGCACCCTTGGTGGCAGAACGGAATCCCGCAATCCATGCAGCGCGAGGCCTGTGCCTTGAGCGTTTCACTCGCCGGCTCAACCACGAATTCGTGGAAATTTTTCAGACGCTCAACGACCGGAAGAACCTTTGATTTGCTTCGAGGGACCGTCAAGAAACCGCGCGGATCACCCATGGTTCACCTCGATGGCTGCGCCTTCGGCGCGTGCAGGACGAGCGGCGGCCGCCCGACGTTTCTCAAGAAGAGCTGCGAAGTCGCGGCCGACGACGCGGACGAAACGGCCGTAAAGCGCGTCCCCTTCGTCGAGGAGTTCCTTCGCACGCGCGCTCCCAGTGCGTGCGAAGTGTTCGCTGAGGAGCCGATGAAGTTCTGCGCGATCTTCAACGTGATCGACGTCCGTCGTGACGATCGATTCCCGATTGAGCCGTCCCTCAAAGGTGTCGTGTTTTAGGATGTAGGCGGTGCCTCCGCTCATCCCCGCCGCGAAATTTCGGCCGACGGTCCCGAGGATCACCACCGCCCCGCCGGTCATGTACTCGCAGCCGTGATCGGCGACCCCCTCGACGACGGCGAAGGCGCCGCTGTTGCGCACGGCGAAGCGTGCCCCGGCGCGCCCGCGGAAGAAAGCCCGCCCGCTGGTGGCGCCGTACAAGCATGTATTTCCTGCGATTACTGCGCTCGCGGCGTCGAAGGTTGCCTGGAAGGGGGGCCGGAGCGCGAGGACGCCACCAGAGAGCCCCTTGCCGACGTAGTCGTTGCCGTCGCCGACGAGGGTGATCGTCAGGCCGGCCTCCAGGAAGGCGCCAAAGCTCTGGCCGGCGGTCCCGGTTGCGTGGATTTTCACTGGCTCGCCGGAGCGCGAAGCGCCGCTCGAAGCGACGATTCCCGAGAGGTGGGCGCCGAAGGAACGGTGATGATTTTCGAGGCGGACCGGAAGGTCGACGGTCGAGCTGCCGGGGAGCAGCGCGGCGCGCACCGCTGGCACGAGGCTCCGTTCGAGGTCGGAAGCCCAAGCGCGCGTGGGCGGCGGGGCGAGCGGCTCGCTACGCGGCGCCTCGACGGCGAAAATCGGCGTAAAATCAAGCAGGTGACCGCGCCCCTCGAAATCGTCTTCCCGGCGCCGGAGGAGGTCCCGGCGGCCGACGATGTCGGAAAGGCGGGCGTACCCGAGCGACGCGAGAATCTCGCGAACATGCTCGGCGACGGAGAACAAATAGCGAATGACCTGTTCGGGAGTCCCGGTAAATCGGGCTCTCAATACGGGATCCTGCGTCGCGATCCCGACGGGGCAGGTATTGAGATGGCACTTTCGCATCATGACGCAGCCGAGGGCGACGAGCGGCGCGGTGGCGAAGCCGAACTCATTCGCGCCAAGAAGGGCGGCGATAACGACGTCGCGCCCGGTCCGCATTTGGCCGTCGGCCTGGACGGTGACGCGATCGCGGAGCTCATTTTGCAGAAGGACTTCATGGGTTTCGGCGAGGCCGAGCTCCCAGGGCGTCCCTGCGTGCTGGATCGAGCTGAGGGGGCTCGCGCCGGTACCGCCGTCGTGGCCAGCGATCAAGATTTGATCGGCGCCTGCCTTTGCGACGCCGGCGGCGATCGTCCCCACTCCGCTCTCGGAGACGAGCTTGACGCTGATCACCGCGCGTGGATTGATGCTCCGCAAATCGTAAATGAGCTGGGCCAAATCCTCGATGGAGTAAATATCGTGGTGGGGCGGCGGTGAGACGAGACCAACCCCCTCGGTGGCGTGGCGCACCTTTGCGATGACCGCGTCGACTTTGTGGCCGGGGAGCTGCCCCCCTTCGCCAGGCTTCGCCCCTTGCGCGACTTTGATCTGCAATTCATCGGCGTTGACGAGGTAGCTCGCCGTGACGCCAAAGCGCCCAGAGGCGATCTGCTTGATGGCACTGCGCAAGGAATCGCCGTTTGCGAGCGGAACGAAGCGGCGGGGGTCCTCTCCGCCTTCGCCGGTGTTCGAACGGCCGCCGATGCGATTCATCGCCACGGCAAGCGCCTCGTGGGCCTCCTGGGAGATACTTCCGAAGGACATCGCCCCCGTGCAGAAGCGCTTCACGATTTCCGCCGCCGCTTCGACGCTCGCAAGCGGGATCGGCGCCCGCGACCGGTCGGGCCCGACGCTCCAGAGGCCGCGAAGCGTCACCGGCCGCTGCGGGAGGTCGATGGCGCGGGCAAACGCCGCGTAGGCCGCCTCCGGTCCGGGGTCTTGCGCGGTGCCGTTCGCCAGGGGGAGGCGAACCGATTTCTGAAGGTTTGCGACCGTTTCTGGCGACCAGAGGTGGGGCTCGCCGTCGCGACGCCACGCGTAAATGCCGCCGCCGGCGAGCGGAGCTGGCGCGCCGAGGACACGACGACGACGTTGGAGATCGTGGGCAATATCGGGAACTTCGAGGCCACCGAGCGGAGAGGCCGTCCCCTCGAAGGCGCGCGCGATGACGTCGGGGCCGAGGCCGATCGCCTCGAAGATCTGCGCCCCCGTGTAGCTTGCGAGCGTGCTGATCCCCATCTTCGACAGGATCTTGCGAAGACCTTTTTCAGAGGCTTTTCGGTAATTTGCGAGGGCCTTCTCGACGGGAATCCCGAGCGTCCCCTCCGCGCAGAGGCGGGCGAGCGTCGCTTGAGCGAGCCACGGAACAATTGCCGAAGCTCCGTACCCGAACAATAGCGCAAAGTCGGAAACTTCCTTCGCGTCCCCGGCCTCGACAATCAGGGAAACTTTCGCGCGAAGCCCCCGTCGAATCAGCGCATGGTGAACGGCGCCGGTCGCGAGGAGCGTCGGAATTGCGACGTGGGTCGCTGCGTGGTCGAGGAGCCCCCGGTCGGAGAGCACCAGGACCGAGGCCCCTTTTACCACCGCTGCAGCGGCGGCGTCGGTCACTGCCGTGAGCGCCTCGTCGAGGTCACCGCCGCTACCGTCGCTGCGAACTGCCCAAAACTCAAGGGGAATACGGTGAACCGTCTGCCCGCACTCCAGGGCGGCAAGCTCGCCGGCGGAGAGGAAGGGGCTATCGAGCACGAGGCGCGCGGCGGCGCCGGCCTCTTCGGCGAGGAGATTTCCCTGGGCGCCAAGGAGGACGCGCGTGGAGAGGACGAGCGCCTCACGGAGCGGGTCGAGGGGCGGATTGGTGACCTGCGCGAATTGCTGTTTGAAGAAGCGAAAGAGCGGCTGGGGATTGGGGGAAAGAATCGCAAGGGCGACGTCGTTCCCCATCGAACCAATCGGCTCTTCCCCGGTCTTCGCCATCGGCGCGACGAGGACCGTTTCGTCTTCGCGCGTCCACCCAAGGAGCGATTCGACAGCAGCGGTCGACATCCGTGACGCGTCTCCCGCTTCGCGGACGGGCGCGGTTGTTGAGAACTCCGCGCCGTCTCCCGCTCCGCGGACGGGCGCGGTTGTTGAGAACTCCGCGCCGTCTCCCGCTCCGCGGACGGGCGCGTTTGCTGGCAAGGAACGCTCATGGTCGCGGAGCCAGGCGGCCCAGGGGCGTGCATGCGCGAGGCTCTCGTCGACCTCCCGCTGGGGCACGATGCGCCGGGCCTTCGTGTCGATCAGCAGGAGCTCGCCGGGGCGGAGCTGCCCCTTCTCGGCGACATCTTCCGGGGCGACATCGAGCACGCCAAACTCGCTGGCGAACACGACCCGCCCCTGCTTCGTCACCAGGTATTTTGCAGGGCGAAGGCCGCTTCGATCGACGGTCGCAGCGACCGCTTCTCCGTCGGTCACGGCGAGCGCCATCGGCCCGTCCCAGGGCTCCACGAGGTGGGCGTGGAACTGGTAGAATGCACGCATCTCCGGCGTGAGTTCGGCGTTCGTCTCCCAGGCTTCGGGGACGAGCATACGGAGCACGTGGGGGAGCGGGCGCCCGCTCGCGAGGAGGAAGTCGACGAGCTCGTCGAGGTTTGAGGAGTCGCTCCCTGCCTCATCGAGAATCGGCTTAAAATCTTGAAGATGCTCGCCAAAACGGCTCGCGGCGAGGAGCGCTTCGCGGGCGCGCATGGCGTTACGATTGCCGCGAAGCGTGTTGATCTCCCCATTGTGGCAAAGCCGGCGGTAAGGGTGCGCGCGCTCCCACGTCGGATTGGTATTCGTCGAGAATCGGGAATGAACGAGCGCGAGATGGGCCTGAAGATCCCGATGTCGCAAGTCGGGATAGAAGGCGCCGAGCTGCGAAGGCAGCATCAACCCTTTGTAGACAATCGTCTGTGAGGAAAAGCTCGCGATGTAGAAGTCATCACTGAGGCCGGCGGCACGAACACGGTTTTCCACTCGTTTTCTGAGGAGATAGAGAACGTGCTCGAAGGTCTCGCGCGGGGCGAAGCGCGCCACGAACAGTTGGAGGACGATCGGCAACGACGCGCGTCCCGAGGGGCCGATCGCAGCGAGGTTCACGGGGACTTCCCGGAAGGCGATGATTTTTTGCCCGTGATAGCGAACGATTTCGCGCAAAATATTCATTTGCGCATCCCGCCGTCCAGGATCCCGTGACACGAAGAGCTGGGCGACGCCGTAATCCCCGGCCGTCGGGATTTCGTCCCCCTGCTTCTCCATCACGTATTCGAGGAAGCTGTGCGGCATCGCGAGGAGAATTCCGGCACCGTCGGAGGTCTCCGGGTCGGCTCCGACCGCGCCGCGGTGCTCCATCCGGCGCAGGATCGTCAGGGCATCCTCGACGACGCTATGGCTTCGGCGACCAGCGATGTCGACCACGAAGCCGAGCCCGCAGGCATCGTGCTCCTGGGAGGGGTGGTAGAGGCCGCGCCGGGCCATCCGATTCGTGGGGGTCATCGCAGCGATCTCCAAAGGAAGTACGTGGCTCAAACGTAAGTAACTTCGAACTCAACCGGCGTAACCGGTCTCCCCGTGGAGGGTCTCATCGAGCCCCTCGCGCTCCTCGGAGGCCTCGACGCGGAGCCCCATCGTCTTCTTCAGGACGAAGAAGATCAAAGCACTTACGGCAGCTGCGTAGAGCCCCACGACGGCGCATGCGAGGAGTTGTACGAAAAACTGCTTCGTTTGACCGCGGATCAATCCGTCGCCACCATCGGGATTGAAACGCGTGTCGGCGAAGATCCCCGTCGCGATCGCCCCAAACAGACCGCCGACGCCGTGAACGCCGAAGGCATCGAGGGAATCGTCGTAGCCAACGCGGTGCTTGAGAAGCACGCCGCCATAGCAGACGCCCCCGGCAAGCAGCCCGATAACGATCGCGGCCCAGGGGGCGACGAAACCGGCCGCCGGGGTGATCGCCACGAGACCGGCGACGATGCCCGAGGCGACACCGAGCGCCGTCGGCTTGCCGCGGTGGGCCCACTCAATGGCGACCCAACCAATCGCCCCACCGCACGCTCCAAGATGAGTCGCAAGGGCGGCAAGGGCGGCAATCTTGTTTGCCGCGAGGGCACTCCCCGCATTGAAGCCGAACCAGCCGAACCAAAGAAGGCCGGTTCCGGTAAGCGTCATGGTGAGATTGTGAGGTACCGGCGTTTCGTGGGGGTATTTGAGGCGCTTTCCGACAAGCAAAGCCCCTACTAGCGCGGCAGCGCCCGCGGTCATATGAACGACCGTTCCGCCTGCAAAATCAAGCGCATGTAGCTTAAAGATCCAACCGTCCGGCGCCCATACCCAGTGGGCAACCGGAAGGTACACAAACACACAAAAGAGCACGACGAACGCGATGTACGTCCGAAATTTCATGCGTTCCGCGAAGGCCCCCGAGACAAGCGCCGGGGTGATCGCCGCAAACATCATCTGAAAAAGCACAAACGCGTAAGACGGCGTCGTCCCCTGGGTGCCGTCCGCGAGGGAACCGAGCCCGGCGAGCGAAAAATCGCCGATAAGCCCCTTATGGGAGGGGCCGAACGCAAGCGAATACCCGAAGGCGACCCAGAGGATGCTGACGATCGGCACGGCGACGAAGCTGTGCATGAGCGTGGAGAGGACGTTCTTCCGCCGCACCATCCCGCCGTAGAAGAGCGCCAGCCCCGGCACCATAAACAGGACGAGGGCGGCGGAAATCAGGAGCCATGCGGTGTCGCCGGTATTCACGGAGCGGGGACGCTAAAGCGAGCAACACGGCGCGTCAATCTCGACAACACACCGCGTTGCTCGGGGCCGGTTCCCGCCGGCCGCGCGCTCAGCGGTCGGTTGTCTTCTTGGGCGTGTAACAGCCGAGCACGTTCGCATCGGCGCTTGCCCCGAACTGGACGAGGCCGAAGCACTGGTTCGGTGGGAAGTCGAAGCTCGCGTCCGCCTTGGAGAGACAGGCGAAACCGGCAACATTTCCGCGAAGATACGGATCGTCCATCTTCCCAACGAGCCCCTTGCAGTCGGCGCAGTCGGCGACCTTCCGCGTGCAGAACTTCTCCGTGTTGTAGTTGCCGAAGGCCTCGCCGGTGCAGATGGCACCCGTCGCGCAGTCGGCGTCCGAACGGCACGGGTCGCAGAGGTCCCCTTTTCCTTTGCAGGTCCCGAAGCGGGGCACGCAGACGTTCCCCTCCTTGTCGGCCTCCCCTTGGTCGGCCCGTGGGCGGCAGGTCGCCTGGTCTTTGCAGCCCTTGTCGCCGGTGCACTCGGTCGTGCAGAAGCGCTTTCCGGCGCCGTCGCGCGCACAAACCTGGGAGGCACCGTCGATGATCGGGCAGTCGATGTCGTGCTCGCAGGGGGCGCAATAATCGCGGGGAATGCAGACTTTTTGGGTTTCGCCGAAGGAGCGAGCCTTCGAGTCGGCGGACGGGTTCTTGTTGACCGTCGCACAGAAGAAGCCCCCCTTGCAGTCGCTGTCGGCCGCGCAGTTGTAGAGGGTGCAAATACCCGCAGCGCTTGGACTTTCCGCGTAGCAGCCGAAACCGGCGGCCGTGTTGCAGTCCTCGCCGGAGACGCCCTTCTTCGCGATGCAGCTCGCCCCCCAGGTCCCCGGCCCCTCTTCGATGGGGTAGGTGGTTTTCTGGCAGTACTGGGCCCCCGTCGATCCGGTGGTGCAGTAATAATTGACCGGGCAACCGTCGGCGGCGCCGTTCTGACTCGCACAGGTCAATCGGCACTCTACGGCCCCGCTCTTGTCGGCGATACAGGCATTCCCCTCCTTGCAGGACGCCGTTCCGGTGTCGATGAGCGCCACGCCGCCGGTCGTCGTGCCATCGCTGCACGCTTCCGAGCGGCAGCCGGCCAAAAACACAGACGGAATAGCGACGAAGGCAGAAGCGAGGGCGACGGCAAAGATACGTTTGATCATCGGGGGCGTCGGCGGAACTACCCGAGGTAGGCGACGGCGGCAACGAGATTGGGAGGAATGAAGCGCGACCTTTCGCAGTTGTCGCGCCGCACTTTCGTGCATTGACGAAGAGCCGCTACCGACTAGTGTGCCGACACCGTTTGCCAACGAGGTCGTACATGGGTTCCAAGTCACTGCATTTTGCATCTATTTTCGCCATCGCTCTGACGGCCTGCGCCGCCGACGACTCCACGAGTGGCGTCGCGCGCGGAACGGTCACCGGGACGGACGTGAATCCGGCCGGGGTCCCCTACCCGTCGGCGAATCAGGGCTACAACACCGGCTTCGTGGCGCCGAACCTGAAGTTCATCGGCTGGCCCGACGGCGATTTCTCGCAGGAACCTGTGCCGGTCTCCCTTGCGAACTTCTACGATCCCGAAGGGACGACCTACAAGCTCATCCATATCCAGGCGGCCGCCGGCTGGTGCGGCCCCTGTCAAGCGGAGGCGCGCGCCGCCGGGCCGCTCACCGACGAACTCGCCGCGAAGGGGGTCGTCTGGCTCACCGCGATCGTCGACGGCACGAAGCAGGGGGCCGGCTCGACGAGCGAAGACCTCAAGCGGTGGATGACAAAGTTCAACCTGAAGAACCCAGGCGTCGTCGACTCCGACCAGCAGAAGCTCGGCCCCTTCTTCCCGGGCGCGGCCGTCCCCTGGAACGGCACCATCGACGCACGTACGATGAAGGTTCTCGAGAGCCAACTCGGCGGAAACAATTACGATTCCGCCGACGCTATCCGCAAGAGCGTCGACAAGTGGCTCGCGAAGACGGCGAACCCGTGAAGCGGTTCCCACGCGCACTCCCGGTCCTCCCTGCCGTCGCGGCCCTCCTCTTTGGCTGCGGGGGCGCGGCAGAATCCGGCGGCGCCGCGTCGCCGAGCAACGTCAACGCCCCTGCAACGCCGGGGGCGACCGCGCAAGACTTCGAGGGGAGGACCTTCGACGGCAAGACCGTTCGACTGTCGGACCACCTTGGCAAAGACGTAATTCTGCTCAACTTCTGGGGCACTTTCTGCGACCCATGCCTCGCCGAGTTTCCGCACATTCAGCGGATCTACGACGAGAACAAGAAGAAAGGCTTCGCGGTTCTTGCCGTCGCCATGGACGGGCCGGAGACCGAAGCGCAAATCGCTCCGTTCGTGAACCGGAACAATCTCACTTTCCCCGTCCTTGTCGACGGCGACTCGGTGATTGTAGGCAAATACAATCCGAAGAAGTCGGCCCCTTTGACGATTCTCTTCGATCGCCACGGCAAGGTCTTCAAGGTTCACGAGGGGTACAACCCTGGGGACGAGGATGCACTGGAGCGTGAAGTAAAAGAGCTGGTTGCGCGCGAGTAGTCGCTGCAGCTGACGTTCCGAACAAGCGGGTGGTCCCTCCCAGGGGTCACCCGCTTTCCATTTGTCTCCGGCTGACTGCACGCCGGATTGAAGTTCGGGTGCGTCGTCGATGGCGCGCGGAAAACGGGAGAAGGAACCATTGTTGCGGAAACGAAGCCGATTGTGGCTGCGTAACGTTTCGCGTTAGGAAGGTGTTTGTGAAAGGGCTCTATTCTTCGTCATGCCTTGGACTTCGAAGTCGGCGGAATTACGCCCTTCGCGCGTTGGCGCTCGCTGGTGCAGTGGCCTTCGGCCGCGGGGCTCAGGCAGGCGACCCATCTCTCGGGACGCCGCCCCTGGCCGCGAGCGGACGGGCCGCCCCGCCCCCCTCTCCGTTCAAGCTCGACGTGACCGAGACCTCCATCGTCTCCCAGCGCTTCGATTCGCGCGCCCCGCTTCCCGCTCGGGACCACGGTTGGGGGCAATGGCTCAACAAGCTAAACGCCCAACTTACCTATAAAAAGTTCACCTTCGGGCTGCGTCTCGACTCGACGATCTATTGGAATCGCCCGGAAGATCGGACCTTCGTTGATGGGGGCAAATTCGACCCGGCCTTCCGTGATTCCATCGTCGCCGATGGGGCGACCCGCTTTCGGAACAACGTCTATCCGGCAAAAATCTGGGGAAGTTACAAAGACAAGGGGCTCGAAATCACCCTTGGTGACGCCTACGCCCAGTTCGGGCGGGGGCTCACGCTCTCGCTGCGAAAGTTCGATGAGCTCGGGATCGACACCACGGCGCGCGGCGCAAAGATCGCCCTTCAGAAGGGGCCGATCGGCCTGACCGCCATCGCCGGCTTTGGAAACCCGACGCGCGTCGACGAAGCCTCCGGACGGGCAATGTTCGTTTCGAAGCCCTTCGGCGCCAACGGCACCGGGAGCGGAATTCCGATGTTCGGCTCCGACCGCATCCTCGGTGCGGAGATCTCCGGCGGGCGCGGCGGCCCCGTCGTCCTGACCACGCGCGCCGTGCGCATTTCCCGGTGTGCTCCCTACAGCTATTCTGGTGCCGGTGAGATTAAAGATGGTCTCTTGGCGACGCCAATCGGGACGTGCAACGACGCAGATACCTCGACCTTTCTTGCGACGCTTCCAGCGGGACTCAACCCGCTTTATGGCGCAAAAAAGGTCGATTTTGTCGGACAAAGTGTGGAAGTTCCGAATTTGTTCGGCCACGGAACTTTGTATATTGAAGGGGCGATCCAGAACTATTCGGGATCGGCTGAGAGCGGCATTCGCGGCTCGGGAAATGCGATCTATGGTTCGTTCTCATCGACGTTTGGTGCAATCACAAACACCATTGAAGTAAAGAGCTACCGGAATTTTCTCCCGGTGCCGGCGTCGGTGAACGCGAACCGCGCCGTCGAATTTTCGAATGTAGCCTACACACAATTGCCCACGACGGAGCCGCTCATCGCCGATTCGATGTTCGGCAATTTCAATGCCTGCGTCGACGGTGGGCGCCTCCGGACCGACGCCCGCGTCAACAAGCACCTCCTCGTCTACGCGGCGGGAGGCTACTACCATACGAAGAGCGAGGTCCCCGGCGCCGGTTGCGACCGCTATGGGCGCTACCAGAGCGAACTTCCGGCCGGAGAAGGGCAGAACAACGTCTGGGACGGACTAACCGGCATCGAGTACCGCTTCGACAAGGATCGCTCCCAGCTCCTCGCGTCGATCGGCGTCCGCAACGATCGGCTCGCAAACGGCCATCTATACTACAACGAACGCGTGCTCAATTACACGTTCAACTACTACCTTAAAGGCGCGTACTCGCTGGAGTTCACAGGCCGGCATCGCATGCGTTTTGAGGAAGGTCAAAACGTAAAAGATCGAGGCGACCTCCAGGTTAGCGTCCCCTGGGCGCAGGGTTTTCACCAGACAGCCCTCAAGATCGCACCGAAGTGGGTAATCGCCCAAGGCATCGAATATTACACGATTACTGGGCAGCCCGCCTGGTACGTGAACGGCTCGATTCTCTACCGGTTTACGAGCGGCTCGAACATCAAGATTTTCGCCGGTCAACAGCAGGGCGGCCTCCGGTGCGTCAGCGGCGTTTGTCGCATCTTTCCCGCCTTTGAAGGCGTTCGTGCTGAGCTTACGTTACGCTACTGAAGCGCCGTCTTTCGTCCTGGAGAGCCCGTATGAACCGTCGTGCCGTCGTCCCCTTCCTATTTGCCGTCGTTGCCGCAACGGCGTGCGGGCTTACCCTTGACGACCTCCCGGCGACAACGCCGACTCCTGCCGACGGAGGCCCCGATGGCAGCGTCGTCGACGCCGGTCGCGATGCGACGGCGGACAGCGCTGCCGACAGCGGCCAGGAGACGGGGCCGGTCGACGATTCGGGCGCAGAGACGGGGACAACCGACGCCGGACCGACCCCGACGTTGATCGATGTGTACGGGGTCGCGAACAAGGTTGACACCGGCCCGTCAGCGAACTCCTTGGTCGATGTTACCTCCATTGATACCGACGCAAAAGTGGTCACTGTGGGAGGCGGGAATGTGGCGAATGGCGCCTTTGTCGACGTCCAGCTTACGAACAACGCTGGCGACGCCGTCGCCATGCGGGTGAAGAAGTGGACGGTCAACCAACCGGTGCAGATCACCGGTTCCAAGCCGCTCGTCGTCGTCGCCGATACTATCGATATCCAAGCCAAAATTGACGCTTCGGCCCGCGGCGTTACCGGTGGTCCCGGGGCGAGCTGGGCGCCGGGCGTCGGCGGCAATGGGACGTCGAAATCGGGCGGTGGCGGCGGCGGGCGGTTCACAAACGGGGCGACCGGCGGCGGTGCCTCCTATGTCGAAAATAACAATGGCGGATCGGGTGGGACCTCTTCCCCGGCTTCCCCCTTCGCGCTGCTGGCGGGGGCCGCAGGCGGAGCGAGCGGAGCCCCAGGAGGGGCCTGCGGGCGCGCCGGAGGCGCCGGGGGTGCACTCCTCCTCCATGCGACAGCGTCGATCACGGTAGGAAACAACGGCCTCATCACCGTTCATGGGGGCGGTGGCGAGGGGGGCTGTCCGTTTCCGCTTACTGTCAGCGGGAGCGGGGGTGGTGGAGGCGGGTCCGGTGGAACGGTCCTCCTCACGACCGGCACGCTCACGATCACCGGCAAGCTCCTCGCATTCGGCGGTGGCGGCGGCGGCGCCGGGGCGAGCAACGCGATCGGCGTCCGCGGCAGCGACGGCAAAGACCCGTCCGACGACGGGCAAAATGCGGCGGGTGGGGCGGGCGGCGTTGGACTGATCGTCGCGGGGATCGGCTTCAACGGGGGGAGCGGCGGCTCGGGGGGCGGAACCGCCGTGCCCCAGGCCGGGCAGAAGGACGGCTCTGGCGGAGGCGGAGGCGGAGCGGCCGGGCGCCTCTACCTACGCGCGACGGTAAACAACGCGACGCCGCTGAAGAATTTGTGTTCGCCGACTTGTGAGGTTTTGTGAGCTATCGCACGCACTTTTCCCGGTCGCTCGGCGCAGCACCGGGTCGCATCCACCTCGCTGCCCATTCCCATCATCTGTGGCCCGACGCCGCCTTTCGCGGCCACGAAGAGGCCGCCGACCTCGCGGCGACGGAAGCCGATCGGAAGTGGGACACGGTTTTCGGGTCACTCATTCCCGAAGTGTCTGCCCGTATCGCCGCGATTCTTGGCCTCGATCCTTCCGGGGACACCCTCGCATTTGCCCCGAATACCCACGACTTTTTGCTTCGAATTCTCTCCTGTTTTCCTACTTCGCGCGCATTGACCGTCCTCACGACCGACGGTGAATTTCACTCCTTCGAGCGGCAGCTTTCCCGTTTGGAAGAGGATGGAAGTACCCACGTCGTTCGCATTGCCGCAGAGCCACGAGCGACCTTTGCGGAGCGCTTCGCGGCGGCCGCAAACCGCCAGACCTTCGACTTGGCGTTTCTGAGCCAGGTGTCGTTTCGGTCGGGTGCGATCGTCCAAAACCTGGAAGAAATTCTTGAGGCAATTCCGTCTTCTACGGCCATTGTCGTCGACGGGTACCACGCGTTCTGCGCAGTTCCGACGAATCTTCAGCGCTGGAAACACCGCATCTTCTACGTCGCCGGCGGCTACAAATACGCGATGAGTGGCGAGGGGTGCTGCTTTCTTCATGCTCCGGATGGGGTCTTTCCGCGGCCGAAGAATACCGGTTGGTTTGCCGCATTTGGGGCACTAGAAGACGGTAAGAGTGACCTCGTCCCGTTCGCGCCGCATGGCGGTCGATTCTTCGGCGCGACCTTCGATCCGACCGGTCTTTTCCGGCTCCGTCGCTCCCTTGAATGGATGGAAACCGTCGGCTATACCGTGGAGCGAGCCCGGGATCATGCCCACGATCTTCAATTGCACTTTCTGAAGAAGACGGAAGCGATCCTTCCCGCTACGGCATTGGTCGTTTCGGACGCCGATCAACGGGGGCAGTTTCTCACCTACGACCTCCCCAACGCCCGGGCGATTTGCAGCGCGTTGGTCGCGGCCGGGGTCATCGTTGACGTTCGGGACACCCGAATTCGCTTCGGATTTGGCGCCTACACCGACGAAGCGGACGTCGACGAGGCTATCGACCGCCTCATCCCACTCATCGTCGATCTCGACGGCTCCGTTTAGGGGGCATCTCCATCGAGGGCGGCAAGGAAGGCGGCGAGAGCCGGCTCGTCCTCCTCGTGGAACTTTTGGAGCCAACGCTCGGCGCTCCCGACGGCGGTCGCGTCCTCGGGGCCGGCACCGGCGATCCGATAAATATGCGCAACTCCGAGGAGATCGGGGATCGCACCCGCATGACCAAAGCCGCGGCTCTTTGCGACGCCGCGAAGGGGTGGCGTCTTGAAGGCGCCCGGTTTTGCGGCATCCCCGCCGCGCGCGATCGCTTCGGGGAGGGCACCACGACCGAGGTCAAGCGGGCTCGCGAGGCCGGGGAAGCGGAGGGCGTGGAAGGCGTCGTCGGAGAAGCGGGGGCCCCAATGGCATTGGAGGCAGCCGTCGTGGCCGAAGTGGTGAAGTCCGAGCTTTTCCGCGTCGTTGAGCGCCCCTTCGTCGCCGGCCAGGTAGCGGTCGACGCGGTTCGGAGCGACGCGAAACGTACGCTCGTAGGCGGCGATCGCCTCACCAACGTGCGTAAAGGCGCCGTCGACGGCCGCCTGCGTCGCCCCATCGAGGCCGCCGGCACAGCGGTCCGGCAGCGACGCCGCAGCGGGGAGAGCTCCGAACAGGTCTGTCCAGGAATTCCCGTAGTTGGCGGAGATTCGTTTGACCACCAAGCATCGGAGCCAAACTCCTTCGGGTTCTCGAAGGGGCCGATCGCCTGGGCGGCGAGCGTCGGGGCGCGGCCGTCCCAGAAGAAGTTTCGTGCAGTGCCAACCTGCCCGATGCGCGGCGACTTGCGCACCCCCTCGGCGACACCGACCGCACGCGGGCGACGATCCTCATACCCGGTCGCCGGGTCGTGGCAGGTGGCGCAGGAGACCGTCCCCGAGGGGCTGAGCGTAGCATCGGCGAAGAGGCGCGCACCGAGGGCGGCGACAGCAGGGTCGTCGGCCCAGCGATTGGCGGGATCGGGGAGCGGCTTCTGCGCATCGGCAGAAAGCATTGTTTCTTGAAGGAGTTCCCACTCGTACGGATCGAAGATCCCGCGGACGAGCGGCTCTTGCGGGTAGGCAGGCGCCGCCTGACCGCTCAGGCGCGCAAGGGCGTAGTCGGCCCGGTAAAGGAGGCGTGTGGGCGTTGGGTTCGCTTCCACGGCAAGTATCTGCATGGTCCACGTATCGACGAAGACGTAGGCCGGGAGCTGGGCGGGAGCGATCTCAAGGCCGGCAAGCACCCCCGGTTCGCTCGGTCCGGCAGGCACGTCGGCGAAGACGGGAACGCCCGGAATTTCGCGGGCGAGCCGCGCTGCGTCCTCGGAGGTGGCGGCATGGTTGTCTCGGTCGCTAAGGAGCACGTCGACGACACGAAGTGCGTTTGCGCGGGCAGCGAGCGCCTCCTTGCGGCGCTGGAAGCGGTAGGGGCCGGACCACGGTGCCCCGACGCGGAGGACGAGCAGGCGAGAAAGGCTGCAATTCCGAAGGAGTGCGAGGGGCGCCTGTGCGCCGTCCGCCGCGCGAAGGGGTACATTCGGAAGTCGCTCCCCCACGGAAAGGCCGTAGGGCCCCACGGGAAACGCTGGCGAACAGGACACTTCCGAGGTCGCATCGGCGCCCCCATCGGGGCCGCCCACCGGCGACGTGCCCTCTTTTTCGCCGCAGGCGAACGGAAAAACGGCGGAAAAACCGACGATTCCAACAATCGTACCGACGCGCGAAAGATTCATGGTTGACAGCGGGGGTCGGTCTCTATAGAAACGCGTTCACCGAAGGCGCGTAGCTCAGCGGTAGAGCACTACCTTGACACGGTAGGGGTCGTTGGTTCAATCCCAATCGCGCCTACGAATCGGAAAGATAAAGGCTGCCTGTGAGTTTTCACAGGCAGTCTTTTTCTTTTGTCGTTTCTTCTTCGCTCGCTAGCGGGAGCGTAGAAGCTCAATGGCCGTTTCGGCACGTCCACCCGCCCCCCTTCTGCCGCTCTCGGAATTCTTCGCGCAGCTCACTTCGGGCATCTTCTGCAAGAATTTCGCAGGGATCAAACCAATGGGGGGTGATGGCGCGCTGCAGAATGGGCGCGAGTTCCCCGGAAAAATCGCTCACATGCGGGCAGCGCCAGCGCCAAAGAGCGTAGCGCTCGGGGACTTCCGCGAAGACGAGAACCTCCTTGATGCCACCGTTGCAATTGGTGGCGATCACGACGACGCCCGCGCTCGTTTCCACGACAAGGTCGTGGTGAAACTCCCCCTGCGTCCAATGGGCGCGGAGGTCGTAGGTTCCGAACTGGGCTTTGAGCTCCTCGAGGGCGGCCCCTAGGACGAGCGTACGGGCGAGGGTTTCGGCGAGCATCGCTGGGGAACGGCGGCACCGAGCCGGCTATTCCGTCGGGCTCGCGCTTCATTTTGCAAGCATCGCGTTCCCCGGAACCGCTTGCAATTCCGCGTTCCGGCGATGCCTCGCTTCGAACGGTGGCGCGTGTCGCCTCGCGTCATCACGACGATCGCTCCACAACACTGCACACAAGATCGGTTACCTCGCTCATGAATCGGTAGTCGAGCG
>DYPH01000003.1:0-30666 GCA_020720045.1 Sorangium cellulosum
CGCGAATAGCCCGATTTCCAAGGAATTTGCGTTGGCATGGGCCCTGGGGGTCGGCGGGCATGTCGGAGCCCCAGCAATATCTCCCCGGAACCTTTTACGAAGTCACGCGACGCTGCGTCGACCGCGCCCACAAGCTCACGCCGAACTACGCGCGTGGCGGCGTCTACCGATCCAGCGTCGAACAGCTCTATCAATACGCGACGGCGCGCTACGCGGAGACCTACGACATCGACGTGATTGCCGTTTGCATCATGGCGAACCATATCCACGAAATTCTGTTTGATCGCTCCGGGAAGATCGCCATGTTTCTCCAAGAGCGAAACGCGATGCTGGCAAACACGGTGAAGGTCCGTTACGGGCTCCCGGGGGGCGTCTTTGAGCGGCGCTGCGAGAAGTACAATCGCCTGGAAGGGGCACCGGCGATCAGCCAGAAGATCGCGTATGCGATTGCAAATCCGGTCGCGGCAGGCCTTGTGGCGTCGCCGGAAGAGTGGCCCGGCTACGTCTCTTCGGTGGCCGATCTTCGCGGAAAATCGCGCGTGGTACGGCGGCCCCTCGAGTACCTAGCTCAGGACGACGCGACGAATCCGCCCGAGGTTACATTCACGATAATGGCCCCGCAGGAGGCGATCGATTTGTTCGGGAGCGTCGCCGAGATGGCGAAGCAAACGGCGTCCCACCTGGAGCGAAACGTGAAGACGGCGCGACGACGGTATGCGGGGAGATTCGCCGGGCGCCTGCGAATTTTGGCGACGAGTCCGCAGGACCGCGCGCAGAGTTTTGAGCGCTTCGGCGAGCGGACGCCGCGAATCACTACGGCGGGGGATCTTGCGACGGCAAAGCGATTGATCGCGGAAATGCGGGCCTTTCGGAAGGCCCATCGGATCGCGCGGGAAGCGGCGAAGGGGGGAAAGTGTCAGGGTCTCCGATCGGGCGGCTCGCCGCGCGGAAACAAACGCGTAACGTTCCCCGCGGGGACGGGGAAAATGCACTTCACCTACGGGTACCCGCGCGAGGTGTACGTGCCGTTGCCCGCGGCCTAAGCGCCGGCGCGTCGGTCCGCAAAGCGGGAGACGGCGCGGAGTTCGCCGCCAACGCGTGCTCCGATCCGAGGTAGCGCGGGGCGGAGTCGCGGGCGTCAAAAGAGGTATTGAAGGGCGTGGAAGGGGCTCTCGGAAGGGGGTCTGTTTCCGCGCGTCTTGCGTTTGTGATTTTGGGGTCGCGAGGGGCGATTTGGGGGCGGGAGAGGGCGATTTGGGGGCGCGAGGGGCGCGATAGAGGCAGGTGTCAGTGGATTTGGGGAGCGAGCGGGGGCGGTGGCCGGGGAACGTGGCAGAATTACATGCATCATGCATTCATACGGGCCAATTTTGGGCACTCGATGCCCACACAAGCACTTGATATTATTCTTCCAAATCTAGCTGTCAGGTAGATCCAGAAGAAGGATCCGGAGAGGAAGCGTCGGAGAGATCGCGGAATCTATTCTTGCCGTTCCGGTGCGTCGTCGACGGCCGAGGAACTCGGTAGGGATCATTCGTGCTGTCGCCGGGGGGGTGACGGTGGGGCCCCTGTTGAAGTGGGGGTGCCAGCCTTCGCGGGCGGGAGGGGAATATGCATTCAGATTCTTTTGAAAATCAGGCATCCGCCGGGGAAAGAAATCCGGCGGCGCCCACCGCGCGCCTAGGGGCCGGACGGCGTTTTGGGGCACGCAAGCTCCTCGCCTGGGGCGTCGCGGTCGCCGCGGCGATCCTTCCCGGATCGGCCCTCGCAGGGACGACGACCTTCGCAGCGCCAGGCTCCTTTGCCTACACGGTGCCGGCGGGAGTCACAAAAATTCACGTAGTTGTAAAAGGCGGCGGCGGCGCAGGTGGCGGCTCGGACGGTGGCACCCCCGGCTCCGGAGCGGCTGGCGGCGCGGTGACCGGCGACCTCCCCGTCGTGGCGGGGCAGGTCATCACCGTCCTCGTCGGCGGCGGCGGCGGTCGCGGGACCGGCTGCGTGGCAGGCACCGGCGCGGGGGCGGCCGGCGTCTCCGCGTATGGCGCCGGCGGACGAGGCGGCATCACCGGCACCGCCGGGTGCAGTGGCGGCGGTGGCGGTGGCGGTGGCGGTGGAGCGACCGCCCTCCAGCGTGGCGGCGTCGACGTCGCGATCGCCGGTGGCGGCGGCGGCGGAACGGGGGCCGGCGCTGCGACGAACGGCGGCAGCGGTACCTCCGGCGGCGGCGGGCAGGCGGGCCACGGCGGCCAACAAGGCGAAGACCGCCCGAACGGCCAGGACGGCGGTGGCGGCGGCGGCGGCGGCGGTGGCGGCGGCGTCAACGGCGGCAACCGGGGCCTCAGCCAGCCCGACTCGGGCGGCACCATGCCGGGCGGCACTGGCGGAACTTCTGCAGCAAATGCGGCGCTTCTCGCGGCGGTCGTGACCGCAAACGGCGGCGGCGCGGGCGGCGGGGCGCAGACGGACGGCGGCTCCGGGAGCGTCGCCATTTCGGTCACCGACGGCTGCGGCAACGGCATCCTCGATGCCGGCGAAGGCTGCGACGACAACAACAACAACGCGGGAGACGGCTGCAACGCCGCCTGTCTCGTCGAGACGGCAAGCAGCTGCAGCAGCAACGGGGCCGGCCTCGTCGGCAATGCGAGCTGTGCGAGCGGCGTCTGCGATACGCGGGGCAACGCGGCCCCCGGCAAATGCGAAGTGGCGAACGTCTGCGGGAACGGCGCCATCGAAGGGGCCGAGGGCTGCGACGACGGCAACGTGAGCGCGAACGACGGCTGCTCGACGACCTGCAAAATCGAGAACGGCGGCACCTGCAACGGCGGCGCGGCGAACTGCGCGAGCGGCATCTGCGACACCCTCGGCAACGCGGCCCCCGGCAAGTGCGAGGCGGCAAACGCCTGTGGAAACGGCACTTTGGAAGCCGGGGAAGGCTGCGACGACGGCAACACCAACGCCGACGATGGCTGCTCGGCGACCTGCAAGGTCGAGGCAAACGGCGCCTGCAACGCGAACGGCGCTGGCCTCGTCGGTGCCGCGTCGTGCGCGACGGCGATCTGTAACGTTTCTGGTGGGTTGCCCGGCGTATGTGCGTCGGCGTTTGCCTGCGGGAACGGCGTCTTGGAGGTCGGCGAAGGCTGCGACGATGGCAACACGGGCGCCGGCGACGGCTGCGACGGCGCGTGCCGCGTGGAAAACGCCTCCGCGTGCAACGCGAACGGTGCCGGCGTCGTCGGCAGCGCCTCCTGCGCCAGCGGCGTCTGCGACGTCCTGGGACAGGGGGCTCCAGGCGTCTGCGAAGTGGCCAATAGCTGCGGAAACGGCAAGCTCGAAGCCGGCGAAGGCTGCGACGACGGCGCGACCGCCAACGGCGACGGCTGCTCGGCGACCTGCAAACGGGAAGACGCCGCCACCTGCGGCACCGACGCTGACGGGCTCGTCGGAAACGCGAGCTGCGTGAGTGGCGTCTGCGACGTCCTCGGCCAGGCAGCCCCCGGCAAATGCGAGGCGGCCAACAGCTGCGGCAACGGCAAGCTCGAAGCCGGCGAAGGCTGCGACGACGGCGCGACCGCCAACGGCGACGGCTGCTCGGCGACCTGTACCATTGAAAATACGGGCGCTTGCAACGCAAACCCCGACGGAGCGATCGCCGGTGCAAGCTGCGCAAGCGGCGTCTGTGACGTCCGCGGCAACGGCGCCCCTGGCGTCTGCGAGGCGGCGCTGACCTGCGGCAACGGCAAGCTCGAAGCCGGCGAAGGCTGCGACGACGGCAACACCAACGGCGGCGACGGCTGCGACGCCAGCTGCAAGCGGGAGAATGCCGCAGCCTGCAACGCAGACGGCGCTGGCGTCGTTGGCGACGGGAGCTGCGCGAGCGGCACCTGCAACGTCGCCGGGGGCGCCCCCGGCATCTGTGCGGCGGCCCTCAGCTGCGGCAACGGCAAGCTTGAAGCCGGCGAAGGCTGCGACGACGGCAACACCAACGGCGGCGACGGCTGCGCGGCGACCTGCCGCGTCGAAACGAACCAAGCCTGCAACGCCAACGGCGCCGGCCTCGTCGGAAACGCGAGCTGTCTCACCGGGATCTGCGACGCGCTCGGCCAGGCGGCCCCCGGCACGTGCGAAGCGGCGAACACCTGCGGCAACGGCAAGCTCGAGGCCGGCGAAGGCTGCGACGACGGCAACACGGCCGACGGCGATCGGTGCGACGGGACCTGCAAGGTCGAAAACGCGGGCGCTTGCAACACGGACGGCGCTGGCGTGACCGGCGACGGCTCCTGCACGAGCGGCGTCTGCAACAAGGCGGCGGGCGGCGCTGGTGTCTGCGCGGCGGCCAACGCCTGCGGCAACGGCAAGCTCGAAGCCGGCGACGGCTGCTCGGCAACCTGCAAACGCGACGTCGGTGTCGCGTGCAGCGACGACGCGGCCGGCGCGACCTACGACGGGAGCTGCGCGAGCGGCGTCTGCAACACCAAGACGGGGAAGCCGGGCGTCTGCGCGGCGAAGAACGGCTGCGGCAACGGCATCGTCGAGGCCGGCGAAGGCTGCGACGACGGCAACGGCAAGAGCGGCGACGGCTGCACGGCGACCTGCAAAATCGAAGTCGGCGGCGCCTGCACCACGAGCGGCCTCTGCGCGAGCGGCCTCTGCGCGAGCGGCCTCTGCGCGAGCGGCCTCTGCGGGGGTGGCGTCTGCGTCGCCGCCGCGAAGTGCGGAAACGGCGTCGTCGAACCCGGCGAAGCCTGCGACCGCGGCACTGCGAACGGCAAGGGGGCCTGCTCGGCGACCTGCCTCCTCGAAGCGGGCGAAGCCTGCACGGTCAGCACGAGCTGCGTAAGCGGCCTCTGCGGCGTCGACACCCACGTCTGCGAGCCGGGGAACGACGGCACCCTCGAGGGCGGAAGCTGCTCCTTCGGGGGGACTTCGGGCAGCCCGGTCGGCGATCTCGCGCCGCTCGGGATCGGCCTCGCCCTCGCCCTGAGCGCGGTCGTGCGCCGGCGCTCGGCATGAGGAGGTGACGGTGTGACGGAGGGAAGCACTCGGAGATCGCAAGGTCTTCGGGTGTTTTTCGTTGGTTCACCCGAAACAGGCCCGGATCACTGAGATATGTGGTTCTAGGCGATTGCCTGCTGGCGTGCACGTCGGGCCGAGGCAGACGGCGGCGAGGTCATTCAAGTCCCAATCACAATCCGTGTGCTCGTCGATAAGCCGGTTGTGGAGTTCCGCGCAGGCGCGACGCCGATTCACGAGGGGGGCGACGTTGAGCCCAAGCAGTCCGATCGTGTACTCGGCGCGCGCCTTCTCGGCTTCGTCCAACGCGATCCCAGGGACGACACGCCCATCGCTCAGGTAGGCAAAGTATCGCGAACAGTCCGGTTCGAAGGGACTCAGGAAGAGCTTCGAGTCATGGTGAGAGAGGCGTTTGTGGCCACCGAAACGCTCATGCACCGGGTGGTTCGGAAGCTCGTCGGCGGCGAGGGCGCAAGCCGCCAGATTGCTGTAGTCAAATGTCCTTCGCGGTTCAAAACTCTTCGGCACCACATGCTCGATGTGGCTCCCGAAGCGCTCTATTTCGAGCGCGACCTCGGAGTAGCAACAAAGGCCAAACTGCTCGTCAATGAGCTGCGCAAGGAGTTCCTTCTTGCACTTCAAGTTCTTCCATCCGCGCTTCGCGGCCGCATAGTCGGCGGGAGGATTCTGATGGCGCTTCGCGAGCGGGTGCGGGGCCGTTCGGTGTTGAGAAATCGGATTCACAACTTACACTTTCGTGCCGCGCCCAGCGCGTTCGGCGAGCAGTCTACGTCGCTCCAACGTGCGACGTAGGGCACGAAGATCGTCGGAAAAATCGGTCTGAAGGGTCTCGAAGAGCCGCTTCGCTTCGTCCTTCTCACCGGCCCCTTGATCGACAAGTTCGGTAAGACGCGCGAGGTCTGCGGCCCCCTCCACGGGCGGCCGACTGTGGGTCCCCATAACGCGCTCAAGCACGTCCTGATTGCTCTGGCCGTAGCTTTCGTCCCCAGGCGGAAGCGCCGTCCAGGCGGCGGAGGGCTCCCCTTCCCGGGGGACCAAAGAAAGGACCCGAATCTCAGACGCATGCACCGACGAGAGCACCTGGGGGCTGTGGGTGGTGACGACGAATTGAAGCTTGGGGAACGCGCTCCGTAGGAGCGGGAGTATGACCTGCTGCCAACGTGGATGCAGGTGCAGGTCGATCTCGTCGATCAGCACGACACCGCTAGTTTTTTGAGGCGCCTCTGCCCCAAAAGCGGGGTTGAGTTGGACACAGCGGGCGGCGATATCGGCGACGAGCGCCACCACGCCACGGATGCCGTCGCTCAGGCGTGAAACGGGGATCAAGCCCTGCACGGGGTGACTCAAGACGAGGGCACGCTCGGAGGCCCGGTACTCCAGCGAATGCCAGCCGGTCTGTTCCTTCAGGATGGCATCGACCACCGCGCGGACGGCGCGCACCGAGGGGGGGAATTCGGGCAACGGGCGCCCCTGCTCAATCGCGATAGCCTGATGTTCCCGGAATGCTCGAAACTCGGCGGTGAACCACATCCGGAAGTGTTCAAACTGGGAAACCGGCGACAAACAATCCTGGTACCCGTCGGTCCGCATTGGGAGGCTTTCGTCGGACGTCGGGTTCTGTTCCCCGGTTCCGGGCGCGGTCCACAGCCGCTGTGTTCCGTAAAAAGCTACAAAAGGGAGCTCGGTCTCTCGCGTCCTCGCGACGTCGCTCGCGGCCGCGAGGAGGTCTCGTGCGGTGGAACGCGGCTCTCGAGCAGAGGCCGTCGCCGTCCCAAATGATTCGCGCTCAAGCGTCCACCGGAGGGGACGGTCTGCCGATTCGGCGGCGATAGAGATCACGGACGGATACTGGCGCGCGACATCGCCGGTCGGCATCAGCTGGGCTCGCACATCGTCGTCGTCGATCCACCACTGCGGCGCCGGCTCATCATGGAAATGAACGACAAAGCGCGCAAGGGCGACGCGAAGGGCGACGAGGACGCTCGACTTTCCGCCACCGTTCTCGGCGATCAGGACGGTCATCGCCCCGAGTTCGACGTCGAGGGCGTCAAAGCAGCGGAAGTTCTTGAGCGAAACTCGGGAAATCTTCATCGGGCGCCCCCCCCGACTACCATACCCGAGCCCCCTCCCTGCCGGCGGATTCTGTTCCGTTCCCACCGGGGCTTGCGTAGTCGTGGGGCATGCTGAGCCTTCGCGCGGGTGCCGTGACGCTTCTGTTCCTTGCCGCGTGCGGAGGGGCGCCGAAACCGGCTTCGGTCGCAGGCGCGGAAGAACCGCACGCCCCCACGCCGGCGGTCTCCGTGGCGACCGATGCGCCGGCCCCTACGGTCGATGCTTCCGCGTTGCCGCGTGGAGGTTCCGAGGTCGCCGTCGACCGTGAGGGCTTCTTGGTGCCCCCGCACGGGATCCTGCCGGAGGGCTACGCCGATCGGCTCCTGGCAGCGGGTGCGCCGCCGCAGGTACGCCTCGTCTCGCCGGGGGCGGAGCCGCGCACGGTGCTTCGTTACGTCTACAAAAAAGGGGACAAAGCCCACATCGGGCTCACGACCGACCTCGCGATGAGCATGGCGATCGACGCGAAGGCTGCCACCGAGGATCCGTTGCCGCCACCGCGGAAGACGCCGCGGGTCACAATGGGGTTTGCGACGACGATCACCGCCGTGGACGCCGACGGCACCGCCCACGTCGATGCCGTCTACGAGGCCGCCAAAGCGAGCAGCGGGACGCCGGCGGAGATTGCGGCCGTCGAAAAGGCGCTCGCCGGGTTGGCCGGCTCCAAGGTCTCCTACCGGGTCACCGCCTCCGGGCGCGTGAGCGACGTCGTCACAAAGCTCGACCCAGCCCTCCAGGGGCCCGCCCGTGAGGCGATGGAGAATGCGGCGGCGAGCAGCTCCGATCTCGCCACGCCGCTCCCGGACGCGCCGGTCGGCATCGGCGCCGTTTGGATCGTCGATAGCCGCATCAAGAGCGGCGGTCTCGACCTCGCCCGCCGGACGCGGACAACCCTTGAAGCGACCAAAAATTCAACGATTACTGTCCATCAGCAGATCGGTGCCGTGGCCGCCTCCCCGGTCGCGACGCTCGCAAAGCTGCCGAAGGCGTCGGTCGCGATCACCGATTTTTCGAGCCGCGGCACCGGGACGACCCGTCAAGGGCTCACCCGCGTGGCCGAGCTTGAGGCGACCTCCCACGTCGACGTGAACATGCAGATGCGCGTGACGAGCGGGGAGACGACGATGCACTTCCGCACAGCGCTCGTGATGGATGTGACGACGGCGGGGAAGTAGTTCTCGAGTCCGGCGGATCCGGCGCTGCGCCGGGACGAGACAAACAACGGGCGGATCCGGCCTCACGCCAGGCAGCAGCGCTTGGCTTTCTTGCCGCTTCCGCAGCGGCAGGGGTCGTTTCGGGAGACCTTCGCGTCGTTTCGCACGGGCACTTGGGGGGCGAAGGCGTCGCGGATGAGCGCGAGTTGCGCCGAGACCTCGGGGGCGCCCCAGGGGGTGAGCACCTTCCGCACGATCGCTTCCGGGTAGTGAAAATGCTCGACGGCGCTCTGGGCGACGACGGCGGCGCCAGCGACCAGGTGCGGGAATCCCTCGGCGCTGAGATGGCTCGCCGACGTGTGGAGGAAGGCAGTGACGGCGAGGTCTTGGGGGACGTCTTCGACGCGCTCCGCGTAGCCGACGTCGTTCGGCGTAAGCTTCCCGGCGATCGCTTTTAGGTAGGCCTCCCGGCCTCGCGCGACGGCCCAGCCGCGGATAGCGTCGGGTCTGTCGAGGACGTCGTCCGCAAGTTTGAGGAGGGCCTGGCTGAAGCGGCCGACAACCCCGTCGCCGTCGGCGAGGCGGCGCAGAAGGCGCGAGATCTCGGGGAGCGATTCCGGGTGGCGGAGACCGATCGCCACCAGGGCGAGGGTCGCGTCGATGCGCGAAATCTGGTTGCCGGGGTCCCCGAGGGTGCGGGCGTACTCGTCGACGAGGCCGGTGCCGAGCTGGGCCGCCGCCCACGCGCCCCGGTAGACGAAGGGGGCATCGATGAACATCGTCGTCGCCAGGGAGAGCGTGACGTCGGGCGGAAGCGCCACGCGGGCGACCATCGCGCGTGCATCGACGGTCCCGGCAAGTTCCATGGCGTAGGCGGCGGCCCAAAAGGAGCGCGCATAGAGGTCGGCGGTGTCCCGGGACAGCTCACGCCCCCCGCGATAGGCGCGCAGCATGAGCGCGCCCGCGAACCGGAGGCCGGCGGTGAGGGCGATGTCGACGAAGAGGGGCGCGAAGGCAGAAATACCGGTGATTTCCTCGCGCGAGAGGAGGTTCTTCCGCTTGAAAATCCGGTTAACCAGGCCGCCATCGCGCTCGTCGGGGCGGGCGATTTCCCGAGCCACCTGCGTCCGATAGCGGGCGGTCGCCGCGAATTCGAGGGAGCCTTCGAGGGCCGCTTTCGGCAGGATCGGCCAAGGGCCCGGCGACATCCCTTCGCCGAGGCAGGTCACAAAGTGGCCGTCGCGGGCGACGATGACGAAGGGGCCGCGATCGGCGTCGGCGAGGGAAATCGCGACCCGAGGCGCGTCGGCCGGGATCGCCTCCCGATCGAGGAGGTGGCGAACCGCCAAATGGTCCCGGTAGAGGGCCAGCGCGAGCTCGGTCTGGTCGTAGGTAACGCGGTCGAGTCGCTCAAGAAAGTGTTCGTCGTGCCCCATCGAGAGCGATGAAACCAGCGGTTCTCCCGGTTGTCACGCCCACTTGCGACGCGCGGCGGTGAACGGGAGATGCGCGAGCAACTGCGCTTCGCCCTTCAGTACCTCGTCGATCTGGTCGTCATCGTAGCCCTTCGAGAACATCGCGTGCGCGTCGCGCAGCCGGCGAAGAGAGTCACTTCGCTCGCGAATGAGGCCAGGCTCCTCCAAGTTGAAGACCCGAATCGTCTCTTTCGCGCGTCGCGCGTCGTCGTTCGACAAATCGGGGCGTACAAAAACGTTTCCGTATAAATCAAACCCTAGAAACAGCGACGGATCGTCGACACACGGGTCGAGGAGATCGCTCGGCTTGTAGGGCCACGCAGTGCGATCCTTGAAGTGACCACAGGTTCGCTGATCCGCCGTGCATGAGCCAAACAAGTTATCCCAATCAAAGGTCTTTGCAGGCCAACCAACATTTACATTTTTGCGCCAAAAGTGCTCGATGTGGCGTTGCTCAGAACCGTTCTTGTTCGCGTAAATTGGCCGCTCGCAGTAGGCGCAAAGCACTTCGCTCGACCGGGTCGGGCGCTGCATCTGCTCAAGCGCCTCCCAAAGTGCTTTCTTTAGATCGCCCGTTGCATCGTCCCAGGTGTGCGGTGGGTTGCTAAAGTTTGCGAGTTCGGCGGGCGCCGGTGGGCGCGTGAGTTTTCTCACGACCCTTGACTCGACGTAGGGGCCCCTTTCGGCGGATTCCGCCGGCGGAATGCGGCGAACCGAGCGGCCGCTTCGCACTCAAGAACGAGGGGATGGGTAGCGCCGTAGTGGTCCCTGATCTTTGCGAGCAATGCCTCCCCTTCAGGCATCCCGTCGGTTCCTTCAGCGACCTGCGCAAAGTATTCGGAAACCAAACGCGCCGGCCCGTTTTGCGGTCGTTCGTGGGCCCCCATCACGCGGGCGAGGACATCGCCGCTGTCCCAGCCCTGGGTTTGAACGTCGGGAATGGTCACTGTGCCGTCGGCGGAGAGAACACGGATCTGATCATTGCGGACCGTCGTCAGAATGTGCGGACTGTGAGTCGTGACAATGAACTGCACGAGTGGAAATGCAGCCTGAAGCGATGCAATTACGGTTTGTTGCCACGCGGGGTGAAGGTGCATATCGACCTCATCGACCAAAACGATCCCCGGTGTAATCGTAGCTGACTGAGTCCAGCCGTGGGGATTCAAGCGTGAAGCGCGATGTGCGAGGTCGGCAACCATACCCATCATGTTTCGGACGCCATCGCTCAAGATCGACCCTGGGAATGTTTCTCCCCTATCGTTGTCCATAACGACTTCCCGCCACACGTGGTCGAATCGGAAATTTTTCCATCCGAACGGGCCTAAAATATAGTTGACGGCATATTGAACCGCCATAACCCGTGCCGACAAATGGTTCGAAACTCCTGGATTTTCTTGATTGAACCGAAATGCCTCGTAGGAGTAGCGCCACAGCCAATCCACAAGATGCTTGTAGTTTGACTCAGGTGTCAGCGCGTCTTGATATGCTCCAAGACGATCTTCAACGCCGGAGTATCGCGTTCTTTTCCCTGACGTAAGCTTGCCTTGGTTCCAAAGGCGTCCAGTGCCGTAGTAGGCGAGGATCGGGAGGGTGGTGCCCAGTGCAGACTTCCGAGAAGCTTCCGCACACTCCTGCAAAATTGTTGCGTTCGCGAACGTTGTGCGCGCGTGGGGCGCCGCTGAGGCGAGCGAACGATTCCAGACCGCATAGCGTCCTGTTACCATTCCCGCTGCGGCGACAGTCGTCGGGGGCGTGCGCGCCATGGTGCCCCCCTGCCGCTCCATCCTAACGTCGTTTCGTGCGAACCCCTTCGAGGCTGACAGACCGAGCATCGTATCGGCGAAGAGACGTAGGGCGACGACGGCAGCGTCCAGGACGCTCGTTTTTCCACCGCCGTTTGGCGCAATGAGCACCGTGAGACGCGGGTCAAAATCGATAGAGCATCTAGGAAATGAGCGAAAATTCGTCAGTTCTAATCGGTCAATTCGCGTGGTGGACAAGGGCCCCGTGCTCATCGGGCAACCCTAGCCGAAGTCACCGACCATCCGCGAATTTCCACGCGTAGGCAATCCCGGGCCCCTCCCAACCCGGCCACGGTTTTGATTCACCCCGCTTCAAAGAGCGCGTCTTCCAGCTCTCGGATGGCCTTTTGAAACTGGTCTTTTCCGCCGAAGGCTCGGACGAGCTCGACGGGGGTTCCGAGCTGGCTCAGCGGATCTACCCGGAGGACTGCGAGGTTCTCGAGTTCGGGGACGTCGGTGTGCGTGTGGCTGTCGGCGAACTTCTCGAGGAGGGCGTCGAGCACCGCTCGGGCGGTGTCGCCGTACTTCTCAAAGTACGCTTTGGCGCGCACCCGTTTCGCACGCTCGCTTCGGGTCAAGGCCGGCTGGTCGAAGGCGATGTGGCAGATGAGATCGAAGGCCGACAGGTCTCGCCCGACGTCGCTCGCGAGGGCGTCGAGGAAGAGGCCGTGCTCGTGGAGTTCGGCGAGGATCGCGTCGCGGCGGCCGCTCTCACGCCAGGTCTTCAGAAAGGCATCGAGACTCGCGTAGCGCTCCCGGATCGCGCTGCGTGAGTAGTCGCGGAGCGACTCGGTCACGAGGGTGCCGTCGTTGCCGTAGTACTGAACGCGCTCGGCCAAGACGCGGACCGTTACGTCACCAACCACGAATTTCTTTGGCTTCTCCGGGGTCTCGTCGCTGGCGCCGTAGCCCGAGGAGGAACCCTCGCGGAGGTCGGCGGCGTCGTCAAAGGGTCGATTCCCCAGCGCTTCCTGCGCGGTCCCGACTTCGTCGGATCCCGCGACGTCGACGATGGCGCCAAGGAGGACCTCTTCGATGGCGGCGCGATCTTCGCTCGTGAGCGGGGACGGGGGCGGAACCAACGGGTCGCCGGGAGCGCCGTCGGCGCCAGCGAGGCGCGGGACGTAGACCTGTTCGGGATCTCCGTCAAAGGCCGGATCGGCAAAGAGTTCCGTCGCCTTCCGAAAGTCGAGGATCGTGAAATAGAGCTTCCCGTGGGCTTCGTCGATGCGCGTTCCCCGCCCGATGATCTGCTTAAACTCGGTCATCGACGCGATATTTTGGTCGAGGACGATCACCTTGCAGGTCTTGCAATCGACGCCAGTCGTCAGGAGCTTTGAGGTCGTGACAATCGTCGGAAACTCTTCTTCCGGATGGATGAAGTTGTCGAGTTCGGCCTTCCCTTCCGGGTTGTCGCCGGTGATACGCATGACGTACTTGCGGTTTGGGCGCAGAGATCGCTGTTTTCGTTGAACAGCGCTTGGCGGCTTCGCTCCGCGTGGTCGATGTCTTGGCAAAAGACGATCGTCTTGTCCTTGCGGCTCGACTCCTTCAGGAACTGGGTGACTCGCTTCGCGACGAGCTCAGTACGCTGCTCAAGGACGAGGTTTCGATCGAAGTCTTTCTGGGTGTAGACGCGATCTTCAATCTCGTGGCCGTGCTTGTCGAGCGCCCCCGCTTCCGGCCGCCACCCCTGCAAATCGCGGTCGAGATCGATGCGGACGACTTTGTAAGGGGCGAGGAATCCGTCCTCGATCCCCTGTTTGAGCGAGTAGGTGTCGATCGGCTCGCCGAAGTAGTGGCTCGTCGAAACGTCACTCGTTTCCTTCGGCGTCGCCGTCAGGCCGAGCTGCGTCGCTGACGAGAAGTACTCAAGGACGCGACGCCACGCAGAGTCGTCTGCGGCGCTCCCGCGGTGGCACTCGTCGATGACGATCAGATCGAAGAAGTCGGGCGAGAACTGCTTGAAGATGTCCTGCTCTTCTTCGGTCCCCATGATCGCTTGGTAGAGCGCCAGGTAGATCTCGAAGGACTTGTCGACCTTTCGATTTGTAATCTTGGTCATCACCCCTTCGAAGGGGGCAAAGTCGTTCGTCTTCGTCTGGTCGACGAGGATGTTGCGATCGGCGAGGAAGAGCGTCCGTTTTGCGACCCGCGCCTTCCAGAGCCGCCAGATGATCTGAAACGCCGTGTAGGTCTTCCCGGTCCCCGTCGCCATCACGAGAAGGGCGCGCTTTTCGCCGCGAGCGATCGCCTCGACGACCTTGTTGATGGCGCGCGCCTGGTAGTAGCGCGGCGCCCGCTCGGCCGAATAGTAGGGCTGCTCGGCGATAGAGATGCTCGTCCGCTGGGAGGCCCCTGAGGAAGTTCCCAGATCCGGCGCTTCGCCGGGATGGGACAAACAAGTGGGCGAAAGTCGCCGATAGGCACAGTACTTTTCCCAGAGCTGCGCCGGCGTCGGAAAGGCGTCGAGGGGGATTTCGCGCTCAAGGGGCCCGTCGGTCGCCGTGCGATCGTGAAAGAGGAACGCGCGCCCGTTCGTCGAGAAGGCAAACGGGACGTCCAAAAGCTCCGCGTAGGCGAGCGCCTGCTGCATCCCGTCGCCAACCGAGTGGTTGGCGTCTTTCGCCTCGACGACAGCGACCGGCACGTTCGGGTGGTAGGAGAGCACGTAGTCGGCCCGCTTCCGCTTGCCGCGCGCAACGAGCGTTCCGCGGACGAGGATCCGCCCGTCGGTGAGACGCACTTCCTCGCGAAGTTGGCGATCGCGGTCCCACCCGGCGGCGAGCAGCGCAGGGGTGACCCGCTTGGTGCAGACGTCGCGTTCGTTCAGCGCTTCCAGGTCGGTCGTCGCGCCCGGACGCGACGCTACCGTTGAGGACTTCAAAACAACCATCGCACCACGCTACCGGTGCGCTGCAAAACTTCAAGAATCGTTGAGGCTTCCCCGCCCCCACGCCGTCAGAAAGCGCCCGCCCTCGGTTTTTTGCCTCGGCCTAATCAGCGGCGCTTGGATCCTCGTCCCTTTTGCCTCGGCCCAATCAGCGGCGCTTGGATCCTTGCCCCGTTTGCCTCGGCCCAATCAGCGGCGCTTGGATCCTTGCCCCGTTTGCCTCGGCCAAATCAGCGGCGCTTGGATCCTTGCCCCTTTTGCCTCGCCTTAATCAGCGGCGCTTGGATCCTTGCCCCCGTTTGCCTCGGGCCAATCAGCGGCGCTTGGTTTTTCGTCCCGTTTGCCTCGGCCCAGTCAGCAGCGCTCGGATCCGTGCCCCGTTTGCCTCGCCTCAATCAGCGGCGCTTGGTTTCTCGTCTCTTTTTCCTCGGCCCAATCAGCGGCGCTTGGATCCGTGCCTCTTTTGCCTCGTCGAGCCTACGAGGAGCGGCACCAGTCGCGGTCCTTGTTCGAGTGCGCCGACGGGACTACCTTTATTCCTATGGAAAATGCCATCGGCTACGAGATTCGCGACGCGAGCAACGACGACGGCCTCCAGTTTGAACTACTTGTCGAAGGGACGCGCGTCGCGACTGCGAGCGCCTCGGCAGCGATTGTTCATGACTTGCAATCCGACCTCGGGTTCTCGCGCGATCAGGTCATCGAGCAACTGAAGAAGTCTCTAAAGGACGCTCTCCGCTCCCAGCAGCAATCTGTGGAGATCACCGATATTCAAGAGCGAAAAGGCGAGGAGCTCCGCTTTGTCGGCCGATTTACGCACCGTCTCGCAGGCAAGATTGCCTCGGGTGTTGTTTGGTACGATGTTCCTGCGTCAGAGACGGGACCTGACAACCTCCCGGCGGTGGTTCGCAACAAGATGCGCTTTGAGGTCCATCGCCTACTCACTTCGGAAGGCAGCGTTGCCCGCGCGCTCGTCGACATGCAGAAGGGCACCGTATGAAGTCGACGCTGCCGCTCCTTATTTTTGATACCAACATCTTGATCGACCTTTGGACGCAGCGGGACGAAGGGACGGCGACGACGCTCGTCTCCCTCGCGAATACGAAAGCCGAAATCCTTGTCCCTGAGTTCGTTCGCGAAGAGTTTCGAGGCACTGCACACACATGGATCAAGGCTGAGCGTCGCCGCGTCGAGCTGTTTGAAAAGAATATTGCGTCGTGGAAGCGTCCTGCGCTGCTAAGTGCGTTCGCGGACGGGATGAGTGAGGCGACGGAAAACGCGAAGAAGTCGATAGGTATTCTCAATGAGAATATTGACGTTATCTACAGCAGCTCAATACCTACGTTCGCCCGCATTGTTCCGCACACCCAAGCTGCGCACCTCAAAGGGGAGCTGCGCTACCTCAGCGGGCGCGCCCCCGATGCCCCCTCAAAGGGGCTGAAGGATTGTCGGATCTACGAAGCCGTCCTGGAAATTGCGCAGGGGGATCAGCTGAACAACCGCGACAGGTATTTCGTGACCAGAGATGAGGACTTTAGAAAGACGTCGCTCATCGACGAGCTAGCGTCGCTCGGAGTTACGCTGGCCCATCAAGTCGGGAAACTTTACGCGGCTCTTCGGTGACCGGAGCGAACAGGCGATAGGCTGCTTGGGCCGCCATGGCCCGAAGGCACGATTCAAGCCTGCTCGTGGTAGAAGCGGCGCCCATGGCTGCCATCGGAACCACGGTCAAATCGATCCAGGACATCATGCGGAAGGACGCCGGCATCGATGGCGATGCCCAGCGAATTTCCCAGCTTGTCTGGATGCTGTTCCTCAAAGTCTTTGACGACCACGAGTGCCAGCGGGAGCTTTTGGAGGACGGGTACGCGTCGCCGATCCCGGAAAAGTTCCGGTGGCGCAACTGGGCGGCCGATTCCGAGGGGATCACCGGCGAAGGGCTCGTCCTCTTTGTAGAGGAGCTGTTTCGGACGCTCCGCGATCTCCCGAGCGTCGGCCGGAACGCAGCGCTGCACGGCGTGGTTCGGAGCGTCTTTGAAGACGCGAACAACTACATGAAATCCGGCACGTTGCTGCGGCAGGTGCTCAACAAGCTGAACGACCTCGACTTCAACCGGAGCGCCGATCGCCACGAGTTTGGGGACGTCTACGAGAAGCTCTTGGGGGACCTCCAGAGCGCCGGAAACGCCGGGGAATTTTACACGCCGCGGGCGGTGACCCAGTTCATCGTCGACATGGTCGATCCGAAGCTCGGTGAGCGGGTCTTGGATCCCGCCTGCGGGACCGGCGGCTTTTTGACGTGCGCCATCGATCATCTTCGCCGCCAGGTGAAAAACCCCGCTGACGAAACGGTCCTTCAGGGGAGCGTCTTTGGCGTCGAAAAGAAGCCGCTGCCCCACCTTTTGTGCGTCACGAACATGCTTTTCCACGGGATCGAGGTCCCGGCGAACATCCGCCACGACAACACGCTCGCGCGTCCGCTCCGCGATTACGGGCCGCCCGATCGCGTCGACGTCGTCATCACCAATCCCCCCTTCGGCGGGATGGAAGAGGACGGGATCGAGAACAATTTCCCGGCGACGTTCCGCACCCGGGAGACGGCCGATCTCTTTTTGGTGCTCATCCTCACGCTCCTGAAGCCGAAGGGGCGCGCAGCGCTCGTCTTGCCGGACGGGACGCTCTTCGGCGAAGGGATCAAGACGCGGATCAAAGAGAAGCTCCTGGAGGACTGCAACCTCCACACGATCGTCCGTCTCCCGAAGGGGGTCTTCAGCCCCTACACGAGCATCAAGACGAACCTGCTCTTCTTCACGAAGGGGGAGCCGACGAAAGACGTCTGGTTCTACGAGCACCCGTACCCGCCGGGGGCGAAGAGCTACTCAAAGACGAAGCCGCTCCGCATCGAGGAGTTCGCCCCGGAAAAAGCCTGGTGGAACCAGCGCGAGGAGAACGACCAGGCGTGGAAGGTTTCCATTGAGGAGATCAAGAACCGCGGGTTCAACCTGGATATCAAGAACCCGCGCGCGAAGGACGACGGCCCCGGCGATCCCGACGAGTTGCTGGCTCAGTACAAGCAGGCGATGGCGGAAGCGGCAGCCCTCCGCGAGCAGCTAAGAAAAGAGCTCCAAGCCGCATTTGAGGGGGCCCAGTGAGTACCCAGATTCCGCTCTTCGAGACCAAACCAAACGCCTCCACAAGGGCTGAAGATCTTCCAGCTGACGTCGGCCACGGCCTCAACGCGCGGGATTTCGAGGTAGTCGCGGATGCGAGTGGAAGCGGCCGGCGCCTCCGCGAACTCGTGGTCGGGCTTGCGTTGAGAGGCCGACTTTCTAGAGCTGATCTTCAGGGACTGACTCGGGCCGCAATCGCGTGGCCTAGCGTACAGCTTGGCGACGTTGCAGACTGTGTGCTCGGAAAGATGCTCGATAGGTCGAAGCACACGACCGGCACCAGCCGCCCATACCTCCGGAACATAAATGTTCGTTGGCACTCGTTCGACCTCGGAGATCTGTCGGAAATGTTCTTCGAGGATAAAGAACTTGTTCGCTACGGGGCCGAGCCGGGCGACGTTCTAGTCTGCGAAGGCGGCGAGCCAGGACGCGCAGCGGTTTGGACTGATACACGCCCCATGCTAATCCAAAAGGCGATTCATCGCGTGCGGCCCTCCGAAGAACTTCTGGGTTCGTGGGTGGTATTGAATCTTCGATACGATACCTGGAACGGCCGGTTGGAATCACTGTTCACAGGCGCAACGATTAAGCACTTTACGGGGAAGGCGCTTTCTTCCTACGAAATCCCGCTCCCGCCAGTTGCGGAACAGAAGCGAATCATTGCAAAGGTTGACCAGCTCACGGGCCTTTGTGAGCAGCTCGAAACGAAGCAGGCAGAGAAGCAGGCACTCGGGTCACGCCTAACAAAGGCAAGCCTCGAAGCCCTCACCACCGCCGAGACGCCGGAAGAATTCGCCCTCGCGTGGAAGCGCGTCTCTGAGAACTTCGACACCCTCATCGATCGCTCCGAGAAGGTGGAAGACCTGCGGAGGGCTATTCGCGACTTCGCGCTGCGTGGACGACTGACCAAACAGGTGAGTTCCGAGCGGTCTGGGCGGTCGTTGCTGACGAAAATCGAGGGGCATAGGACCGAGCAGATTCGTCTGAAACGCAGTCGGCGAGTTGTCCTCCCCGATTCAATCGAAAGCACCGACGAACCATTTCCTATCCCGCCAAACTGGGCATGGTCACGCCTCGGGCACCTCTGTTGGAAGGTTGCCGACGGTCCACATTTTTCACCTAGCTATGTCGCCAAAGAGATCGGTGTTCCGTTCCTCTCTGGACGAAATATTAAGGTGGAGGGGTTCGATCTGACGAACGTAAAATACGTCTCGAAAGACGACCACGATTCGTTCTGTTCGCGAACGAAGCCGGAGCCAGGAGATGTCCTATATACCAAGGGTGGAACTACTGGAATTGCTCTGGTGAACACCTTGGACTTTGAATTCAGTGTTTGGGTTCACGTAGCAGTACTCAAGGTTACGCAAGACTTAGTAGTTCCGGCGTACGTTGCGATGGCTCTCAATTCTCCGCATTGTTACGCCCAATCCCAAACTCTCACGCATGGGATTGGCAACCGCGACCTTGGGCTGACTAGAATGGTGCAAATCTCACTCCCTCTACCTCCATTTGAAGAGCAATCACGCATCGTGACTCAAGTTGAACACATGTTAAAAATCTGCGACCTGCTGGAAAATCGCTTACGGCAAGCTGAGGAACTGGCATCCAAATTTGCTGAATCTGTTGTTCGAGGAGTCACCGCGTGAGTGCATCCATCCATTGTCCGTTTTGCGCGCGCTACACCGCGATATCTCCGGCGGAACTCAGGGGCGTAGCCCGAGGGGCTGTACTTTCCACACCCAATTCGTATTTCACGCCTTCGGGGATGCGCTGGCAGATCAACATCTGCAACGGATGTCAGTCCCCGCTCCTCGTCGCGTTTGATCCCACAAACTACGTTACGCAGGTGCTTCCAACTCCACAGGCGAGCCCGGTGAAGAACGAGATTCCCGAGCCGATGCTCGCGGCGCTCAAAGAAGCCAAGGTTTGCCTCGCAGCGGGAGCGAATATCGCAGCGGCGATCATGGCCCAGCGCGCCCTTGAAGACTTTGTGAACGCGAACGGCGCCACCGGGAAGAATCTGTTTCAGAAGATCGATTCGTTGGTGGCCGCCCACACGATCACCCCCGCGCAGCGCGATCTTGCCCATGGCACACGCATGGTGGGGAACGACGCTGCCCATGGAAATGGCGAGGAAGATCCACTGCGCGACGTCACGAAGGCCGACGCCGAAGAGGCGGTGAGCTTCGTGGAAACGCTTTGCGAGCAGTTCTACGTCCAGGCCGCCATGGCCGCCGCCCAGGCCGCGCGCCGGAAAAAGTAACCGCGCGCACTTCGCTGCAAGCGGCCGTCATTGCTGTTTCTTTGGGCCAGACTCGGTGCGAAGCTGAGCAGCCATGTGGTCGCCCGAATATGTGGAAATCCCCGTCGGCCCCCCGCTCTCGACGAGCACGGCCCCGATGCTCGTCCTGCTCGACGACGGCTCCTCGGGGTACCGCAAGGCTCCGACCAGCAACGAAGGACCACACGCGCTTATCTGCGAATATGTTGCGGGAGTTGCCGCGCAGGCGATCGGGCTGAACATCCCGCCATTTGCCGTCGTGGAAGACTACATCGACGATGCGCCGAAGGTCTTCGTGTCGAAGCTGGTGGAGGGCGCGGATCCCTGGGACGGCACGTCTGCGACCCTTGCGAGAGTCGCGAACATCGAAATGTTCGCGCTGGTTCCCGTGTTCGATACGTGGGTCCTCAACTGGGACCGGTATGTGCCTGGGAAAGAACCAAATTACGGCAACGTGCTCCTCGCGAAAGACTCGCTCGTCGCCATCGATCACACCCACTGCTTGGGGCGGAAAGTGACAGGCTCGCTTCCGAAATCGTGGAGCATCCAGCTGCGCCAGGACGAGCAGCTGCGGGGAGGGTTTCCCGCGTTCCTGGCGGGTCTGAACCAGCGCCACGTCGACGAGGCGCTGAAGCGTCTCGCCGGCTTCCGCCGCTCCAACGTGACGGTACCGAACTTTCCTGAAGCCTGGGAATTCGGCCCCGAGCGAGTCGCCGACCTTCTGACATTCCTTGAAGATCGTGCCCGTTGGCTGGCCAGAAAATTTCCCTCTATGCTAGCAGCCGCCGCCGCCAGTTCGGGCACCAGCCTCCGCGGGCGCGCAACCACCGGGAGGAACGCACTATGACCACCCGTTTTTACTCCGTCCTCCGCTACCTCACGAACCCGATTCGCGGTGAATTTCGCAACATTGGCGTCGCGTTGGTCGATCCCGTCGTCAACCGGTTCGAAGTGAAGATTGGTGAGCCGGGCGAACTGCCCCTCGCGATCGCCGACCGCGAAGAGGCAGGTCGCCTCGCACGAGCTGCCTGGTGGCGAGCGAAGTCCTTCGATATCAAGGAATTTGAGCACCTGGCTGGGAAGGAAGCAGGGCGCATCCGCTTCTCGCCCCCGCTCGGTGCGTCCCGCCGCCCCGACTTCGACGTACTACTCGCAAAGTCGTTCGCCGAGCTTGTCGCCGTCCCCCAACGCGAACGTCGCGTCCGCCGACCGAGACTTCATGCGCAGGTAAATCGCGCGATGAAGCCGCTCGTCGCCGAACGAAAAGTGGTGACCGATTTTCCGGTGGACGACCTCCCGCGGCCGGAAATCTACGAATTTGCATACCTAAACGGATGCATCCACGTCGTTCGCGCGAAGGCGCTCCCCGCGGAACGGCCGCAAGATGCCGTCTACGCGCTCGCGCAGGAGGCGAAGCTCCTGGCCGAACTGCCGCCGCTCCATGACTTCGCCCGCAAGCTCACGGTGGTCTTGCGCAGCGACGACAACGAGCTCCGAGCGCTTGCGAAGCATCAGATCGGCGAACGGGGGACCGTCGTATTCGACGAGCAACTCGACGCCTTCGCCACGTCGGTGCGTCAGGAAGCTCACGACGCAGAGCAACTCGCCGCGTGGTCCGCGGCCACGATCGCGCCGCTGCGCCCGTCTCGGCGCCAAGGCGTTCTGGCGGGCTGAACGAAAAAGTAACCAGCCCCGTACGATTTCTGTTGCCAAGCGGGCCGCCTTCCTTTTTCTTTTCCGCATGGCAAAAGAGACCTCGAAAGCAAAAACTTCCGCTCTGATTGCTCGCCTCGCGGCGGCGCCGGCTGATGCCTCTCTTCCGACGCGACTTCGTGCGCTCGGTGTGGCGACCGCCTGCCTTCAAATGACAAACCTCCTCAAGGCCCATGGGCCCCGCTTTGTGCGAACAGGGGCCGCCTTTGCGGAGGAGATGGCTGAAATTCTTGAGGAAGGTGCCCAGGAGATCTTCGCCGTCTTTGACAGGGCGCAGGCAGATTCTCCTCTGGACGAACGCAAGATCTCCCTCGAGCTCGCCGATCTTGCGACCGCGCTCCGCTCCAAACAACGGAAGCTTCTCGACTACTTCTTTGAGAATGATCCGGTCATCGGCCCCCGATTGAAGGTGCTCCTCTCCGGGCGCGGGTATGTCGATCTCGCCAACGACTTGGTCGCCTACGCCGACATTTATGTCGCCCAAGAAGCGGTATTGAAGGCCGACTCCCGCTACTACCTGGCGAGCGACGTATCCCTGGCGCGGGAGCTCGCCGCCCAGATCCGTGGCGAGCTCGGCGAAGCGCCGACGAACGACGCCAACGCCGCCCGGCTGAACCGGCTGACCTACGTGCTCGGCGACGTCTATGAAGACGCCTACCTCGCCGCCCAGCTCGAATTGCGCAAAGAGCCCGAGGTGCTGGCCCTCTTCCAGCCCTTCGTCACGGCGTCCCGCGGGCCGGCAAAGCGGCGCGCAAAAGAAGCCCCGAAGCCGGAGTGACCTGCGTGCGACGCGTCCGTCCGCGAAGCGGGAGACGGCGCGTCGCTCACGGCAGACGCGTTCTCCGATCCGAGGACCGTGAAACGCGTCCGTCCGCGAAGCGGGAGACGGCGCGGAGTTCTCCCCAAACGCGTTCTCCGATCCGGCGTCTCGCCGGGCGGAGACAAACGCGTTGCGGAATAGAGGGCCATCAGCGAAGGTTGCCGACGCGATGACCGATGCAACCCCCCGATCTGGCTCGCCCGAAGCGCTCGGCGGCGCCGTCGCCGACCGAGACGACGGTGCGATCGTCTCGTTTACGCAGCCGCCGGTTGTCGAGGTCGTGTGCGGCGTCCAATTCGGCTTGCTCCCCCTCGCAACCGCCCACTTTGGGAGGTTTTGGGACGCGGTGAGTGACGCGTATCCGCACACCCGCGACCTCCCGCCTTTGGCCACGCTCATCGAGGCACCGCCGGGACAGGTCGGGTCGGCCTCCGTCCAGTGGAGCAACCTTCCCGAGCTCCGGCGGGTCTTCTTCCTCAACCTCGAGAAAGGGCGCCTCCTGCAACTCCAGGCCGACCGCTTCCACGCCAACTGGCAGAAGCTCCCCGACGGCGACGCATACCCCCGCTTCCCCGAGGTATTCGGAGAGTTTCATCGGCGTTGGAAGGAGTTTGTCGATTTCGTCCACAAGGAGGGCTTGCCGGAGCCGCAGGTCGTCCAGGCCGAGTTGCTCTACATCAACGCCGTTCCGCTCACCGACGCAGGGCTCCCGTTCCCCCGCATCATCCCGTGGCTGCAGCCGCCGCCGGTCGCCTTCGCGGCCCCGCCGGAAGCGGAGGCGAACCTCCACTTTGAAGTTGCCGAAATCCGTGGGCGCCTTCACGTGGCCGCGCGAACGGTGCGCCTCGCGGAAGGACTCCGGGTACTCGTGCTGGAACTCACCGCTCGAGGAGCCGTCGGAGACGACGGCCTCGAAGCCTGGTTCGCGGCGGCGCGGCGAACGGTGGTAGAGAGCTTTGCTGAATTCACGTCGGAAGAGGCCCAACGAGCCTGGGGGAGAACGCGATGACGAGCGCAGCCTTCGACCTGTACGATACGTTTTCCCCCGGTGTGGAGCCGGCGCCGATGGTCGCACGCTCGGCCTCTGCACTAGAATTCTTCGTGGAACGCCTATTTCGCACGGACCGAGTTTCCAAAGAACTCTTGGCCAAAGTGGACGAGCTCCAAGCACGCACCGGCGCACGCGGCTGGGACGACGAGCGCGGCGAGCCGGTTTTGCCTGCGCAGTGGGACCAAACCCGTCAGCTGCTCCGCCAGTGCGACTTCGCTGCGAGCAAATTGCCGCCCCCGTTCCTCAGCGCCTGCGGCGACGGTTCGGCCCATCTCCAGTGGACGACCCAAAAGGGCGACCGGGCAGCCATTGAGTTCGGTGCTCGTTCGATCACATGGAACTTCCTGGGCGCCGATGGTGAGGACGAGATCCTCGAAGACCTCTCCTTGACAGAAGCGCTCACGAAGGTGCGGAACCTCTTCGGCGTGCGATGACGGAGCCGCGGCCCGATGTCGCTACGCTGACTGTTGTCACCGAGGACGCTCTGATTTTTCGCTTCGTCCAGCCCGGTCACATCGATGCGACCGCCCGTGTGGGTTCGCAGCTGCAGACCTCGGCGCTACAGACGAATGAGTTCACGCCGAACGACCACAGTTACGGCGCGTCGGTGTATGTGGAGTCGGAACTCAAGAGGGGCGTCGACGACCTGTTCGCCGCTTGCGAGAAGTGGAAGGAATGGCGCTACGCGCGCGTTCCCGTGGACAAGGTAAACGCCATCGGCGTAACGGTAGTTCTTTCGCCGCAAGACTGCGAATTTGACTCGATTCGCCACGCCCACGCTTCCCTCATCGGCGTGACGAAACCGCGTCGCAATGAGCTACTTCGGCTGATCGAGTCGCACCTCGTCTGACGAGTCGCCGAAGCCCGAGTGACCTAAACAGCCCTCACGCCGGAGGGTCGTCGTCGACGAGGGTGCCTTCCGGCAGGAGAGCCGCAAAGGCGTCGCGGGCGGCGTCGACGCGGGCGCGATCGCGGCCGTCGAAGGTGATCTTGGTCTTGTAGCGAGGGTCGAACCACTTCGGGTACGAGCCGATGGCGACCTCCGGGAACGCGGCGACGATCGCGTCGAGGGGCGTCACGAGAAGCGGCTCCTCGACGGTCGTGTAGACGGCGGCGGCGGCGAAGGTGCCGTAGCTCGGGAGCGCCTCGGAGAGCACCTCGAGCTTCATGCGGAACGCCTCGGGGACGCCGGGCAGAACCCAGCAATTTTCCACGCGGACCGTCGGCCAACGGGAGCCTCCGCCGGTCACCAATTCGGCCCCTTCCGGGGCGAGGGCCATGCGGAGGTGCCCCTCGGTCACGCGCTCTTTGTAGTGGGCGCGGATCTGCTCGGCGATGGCAGGGGCGGTCACGACGGCGCGGCCAAACGCATCGGCGACGGCGGCGATGGTCACGTCGTCGTGGGTCGGTCCGACGCCGCCACTCGTGAAGACCCAGGTGTGCGTCGCTGCGAGCGCGCGGACGTCGGCGGCGATCCCGGCGCGGTCATCCCCGCGAAACACCACGCGTTCCAGCGTGATCCCTCGGGTGCGCAACAGGCGCGCGAGCGGCGCAACGTTGCGGTCTTCGATCTTGCCGCTCAGCAATTCGTCGCCGATCACGAGCATCGCGGCGGTGGCGCGGATCTCGTCGACAGTGTCGGTTCCCATCGCGAGGTACGCTAAGCGGATTGCCGGGATTTGGGGGTTTTTCTTCCGGGCAGAGTACCCTGCCGCCGCGATGTGCCCGATGCGCCCCGGAACGAACCCCTCATGAGCCTCCGCGACCCAGGCCGCGGCGACGGCGAGGACGTCCGCGAAGACGGCGCGGAGTTTGATGCCCACGCGTCCGTCCGCGAAGCGGGAGACGGCGCGGAGCTCTATACCCACGCGTCCTCGGAGCCGGGGCTCCTCCTTGAGAGCGAATTTCTTGCAGAAGCGCAGGAAATCGTCGACGCCGCCTCGCGCACCCTCCTCGCCCTCGACGAAGCGCGTAGCCGCGGCGATGCCTCCCCGCTCCTCCTCGGCGATGTCTTTCGGGCGGTCCACACGCTGAAGGGGCTCGCCGGCCTCTTCCGACCGGGCCTCCTCGGGACGCTCGCCCACGAATACGAAGAGCTCCTCCAGGACCTCCGCCTCGGTCGCACGCCCCTCGATGGCGAAGCGATGGACCTGCTCTTTCGCGGCATTGAAACCTTTGGCGTCCTCCTCGCTGCCATCGAGGCGGGGCTCCCGGAGCCGGAGCCGGAAGTCCGCGCCCTGCTCGCCGCCCTCGCCCGCAGCCGAAACGCCCTTGGGCGCGCGAAGAGCGATCACGACGGCGCCGTGAAGCTCGAGAGCTGGGCCCTCGATCCGAACATCCTCGCCGTGCTCACCGAGTACGAAGAGCACCGCCTCCGCCTCGCCGTCGCCTCCGGCCAGAGGCTCTTCCGCGCCGAGGTGCGGTTCGCCCTCGCGACCCTCGACGACGGGATCGAACAGCTCAAGACGCGCCTCATCGATCTTGGCGAAATCGTGACCTATTTGCCGACGGGGGACGGCGACGATCTCCTGTCGATCGACCTCGAAATCCTCGTCGTCTCCCGAGCCCCCGTCGATCTCCTCGCCGCCGCCCTCGAACCGCTCGGCGCCCGCCTCGAAGAGGTCCGCCGCCGCGACGAGACGCTCCCGCCGCCGGCCGCCCCCGCGGAAGCGGCCGTCCTCCGCGACCGGGACCGCGACGATGCCGCCGAAACCGGCGAAACACGCGCCTCGCCGGGCGGGGACAAACACCTCGCGGTGGTGGACGAAGGGCGCGAGGGGCGCAGCGCCGGAGACCGCAACGAACAGGCCCTCGAGCGCGTGCCGACGGTCCGCGTCGCCATCGATCGCATCGACGGCCTCCTCGACGTCGTCGGCGAACTCGGGCTCCTCCCCTTCGCCGTCGCGCGCCTCGAAAGCTCGCTCCGCCAGAACCCGCTCACCCGTCGGGAAGCGGGGGAACTGTCCCGGCTCCGGCGCTCCCTCGAACGCCATATTGGCCGAATTCGCAGCGGAATTCTCGCCACGCGCATGGTGCCGCTGGCCCAGGTCGTCGACCGGCTCACCCGCGCCGTCCGCCAGATCGCCCGCGAGGGCGAGAAGCAGGTCACCTTCGTGGCGACCGGCGCCGAGACCGAACTCGACAAATTGCTCGTCGAGGAGCTCACCGAGCCGCTCTTGCACCTCGTGCGCAACGCCGTCGATCACGGCATCGAAGCGAAAGCGACCCGGGAGCGCCTCCAGAAGCCGGTCGTCGGCACCCTCGCCCTCAACGCCTTTCAGAAGGGGAACCAGGTCGTCGTCGAACTGGAAGACGACGGCGCCGGCATGCACCCGGAGGCGCTCGTCGCGCGCGCGATCGGGCTCGGGCTCATCAGCCCCGAGGAGGGGCGCACCTACGGCCGGAACGAAGCGTTTTCCCTGGTCTTTCTCCCCGGCTTCACCACCCGCGCCGAGGCGGGCCCCCTCTCCGGGCGCGGCGTCGGGATGGACGTCGTCAAGACGAACATCGCCGCTCTTGGCGGGACGGTGGAGGTCGAGAGCGAACCGGACATCGGCAGCAAATTCACGCTCACCCTGCCGATCACCCTGGCAGTCCTGCAGGTGCTCGTCGTCGTCGCCGACGGCACGACCTTCTGCCTGCCGCTCGCGAACTTGGAGGAGGTCTTCCCCCTCGACGTAAACGCCGTCCGCCGGAGTCCGCTACGGGAAATGGGGCGTGAAATCCAAGAGGTACTCCCCCACCGGGACGCCCCCCTCCCGCTCGCGCCCCTCGGTACACTGCTCTTTGATGCGCCCGAAGCCGGCGATGCGCGGACGCCCTCCTTGCGGGAGCGCCTGCGCCCCGGGTTCGTCGTCGTCGCCAATTTTCCTGGGAAACGCATCGGGATCGTCGTCGATGCCGTCGACGGCCAACAGGGGATCGTCGTGAAGGCGCTCCCGGCCGCCCTACGCAGCGCCCGAAGTGTGCTCGCCGGCGCGACCGACCTCGGCGATCATCGGATCGGCCTCGTCGTCGATCTTGGCGCCGTGGTTGATGAATTCGTCCGTGAAGCGCGCCCACGCCTGAGCCCCCTCGCCATCGAGGAGCGCCTGTGACCCAATTGACAGTGGCACCGATTGAAGTCGCCCTGTGCACGCTTTCGGGCAGCGCTGGCGGTGAGGAGGAGCTCTGGGCCTTCCGCCTCGACGAAGCGGCGGAGATCGTCAAACCGCCGACGATCACACGCGTTCCGCGCGTCGATCCGTCGATCCGGGGCCTCTTCCTGCTGCGGGGGCGCCTGGTGACGTTGATCGATCTCGGCGCCCGGCTCGGCCTCCGTCGCCTCCACCCCGAGCTCCCCTGGCTCGCCCCCCAGCGCCGCGCGATTGTTCTCGCCCATGTGGCCCGGCGCCGCGACGACCCACGCCTCGGAGCACCCCGGGGCCACCGCCGGGAAGAGCAGGAATTACTTGCGATTGGCGTCGATGCCATCGTCGGCGTCGAGCGCGTTTCCCGGGAACTCCGCGCCGTCCCCCCCAGCGGCTCCGAGCTGGTGCGCACCTCGCGGGGGCCCGCCTTTTTGCTGGGGGCGGCGGCGCTCGCCTTCCCGCCACGCCGCGAGGAGCCATGATGAGCGTCGTCGCGTTCACCGTCGGCGATCTCGGCTTCACGATCCCCCTCGGCGCCGCCCGCGAGGTATTGCGCGTCCGCGTCGCGGACGGACGCGTCCATCGTGCGGAGGTAGAGAGCGGTACTCGTTGGCTTTTTCCGCTCCCGGAAGCGCCGCCGGCGGTCCTCGGCCTCGTCGCCCATCGGTCGCTCCTCGTGCCAGTGGTCGACGTCCACGCCGTCTACGGCCTCCCAACCGACGCGCAATCCCCGCCGATGCACCTGCTCGTCCGCCCGGAACCGCCGGAGGCGGTGAGGAAACGGCGAGCACGCATGCACCTGCTCGTGTTGCGCGTTCTCCGATCCGGCGAGCGGCGCGTGGTCGCGTTGCTGGTCGATCGCGTGCTCGGCGTCCGTCGCGACGACGAACCGCCCGCCTCCCCCTTCTTCCCCTTCGACGAAGGGCGCGTCGCCACGCTGGTCGGCGCGCTCGCGCCGCTGGAATTGGTCTAACTGGTGTTGGAGCCGTCGATGTCTGCCCGAACTGCCCCGCTTCGCCTGCTCATCGTGGACGATTCCCCGTTTAATCGTCGGCTCTTGGCGAGCCTTTTTGACGGCGATCCGTCGGTCGACGTCGTCGGTGCCGCCGCCGATGGCGAAGAGGCGCTGCGCCTGATCCAGGAGCTCTCCCCGGACGCGCTGACCCTCGATCTCGAAATGCCGAAGATGGACGGCTTCACGCTCCTCCGCCTGCTGATGGCCAAGCGGCCGCTGCCGGTGCTTGTGGTGTCGAGCTACGCGCAACGGGAGAACGTCCTCCGCGCCCTCGAGCTTGGGGCGATCGATTTCGTGCCGAAGCCCGAGCAGACGATCCCGGCCGATGCCCACGCGCTCTTTGCGGTCCTTCGTGAAAAAGTTCATGCCCTTGCGACCATCGACCGCAGCCGGCTCCTCCGGAAAGCGACCTTCCGACGGAGCCTGCCGAGCCTCGGCGATCTTCTCGGTGCCGAAGGGGCCGACGAAGGGCCTTCCCTGCTCCCGCCGAAGCGGGTCGTCGTCGTCGCGGCAGGCACCGGCGGACCGGCGGCGGTGATGAGCCTCTGGGACAAGCTCCCGGCGACCACCGGCCTTGCGCTGGTCGTCTGCCAGCAAATGCCTGAAAAGTTTACGAAAGCGTTCGCCGATCGCCTCTCAAAACGGGGGACGATCGGCGCCGTCGAAGCCGACGATGGCGTCGCCGTCGTGCGTGGCCAGGGGTACGTCGCCCCCGGCGATCGGTCGCTCGAGCTAGCGATCCTCGACGGGCGCCTCGTGCTTCGCCACCTCGCGCCGGAGCCGGGCGAGCGGACGCCGGTCGCCGATCGCCTCTTTGCGTCGGCGGCCCAGCTCCTCGGCCCGAGGGCGGTCGGCGTGGTGCTGACCGGCATGGGCGAGGACGGCGCCGCGGGGGCCCGGCTCCTCCGCGAGCGGGGAGCGCCCGTTTTTGTAGAACATCCCGCCCATGCGGTCGTGCCTGCGATGCCGCAAGCGGCCCTCGCCAAGGCGGCGGCGAAACCGGGGACCCTCGACGAACTCGGCGAGTGGCTCGCCCAGCTCGGCGCCTAGGCCCGATCAGCGCTTCTTGCTGCGGCCGCGCATCCCTTCCACGATGCGCGACGGATCCCGCGGCGCCTTCTTGCTGGCGGCGAGCGCCGCTTCGACGCGGTTCGCCTCTTCCCCCATGCGGCCGGAGCTGCGGAGATCGTTGGCGAATTTCTGCAAGGTATCGCGCATATACGGTTCTTCCGTCTTCGCGAAGGGGATCAGCGTGTCGACGATGACGTTCCCATGGGCGAGGGCAAAGATCCCGGGGACGGTCTGCGACGCCTCCAGGAGCGCCTTGAAGCCGGGGAAGCGGGCCGTCGAGCGCTGGGCCTTCGCGAGGAGCGTGAAGCACTCGCTGAGGCGGGCGGCGACGGCGTCGCTGTCGGAAACGGCGTGCAAAAACCGGGCGTTCGTCAGCGCGAGCAGCGCGGCGCGGCCGTGGAAGTAGCCGTCGGTCCACTCGACGAGCTCATGGAGGAGGCTGTCTTTTGCGAATTCACCGAGGCGGGCGAGGTTCTCGGGGACGGCGTCGCGGACCCGGTAACGGAGGTCGTCGGCCGCTTCGTGGAGGAGCTCGTGGATGGTGCGGCTCATCGGAACCGCCCCTTTTTTCTTGGAGATTTCGACCTTCCCCGCCAACTCTTCGCGGATGGTCCGCGCGCCGAGCGCCCCCAGCGCGAAGACGGCGCAGATCGGAAGGAACTCGAGGTCGGTCCCCCCTTCGGCGACGTCGGCGTGGAGGCGGAGCATGCCGGTCGCGAGCGGCACGCCGGTCTTCGCCCCGAGGGAGGCGACGCTCTCGCCAAACGCCTCGGCGAGCTTCACATTTGCGCGCACGCCGGGGAGGCCGGAAAAGCGCCGAAGTACGGCAAAAAGCGGACGTTCATCGCCGGCGACCGCCGTGAGGAGCGCCTTCTGCATGGCGTCGCTCTGGAGTCCGGCCTCCGCGCGGCCCCGCCCCGTCGGAACGGTCCGCTTCGGCCGAGCGGA